>NZ_JBVVPO010000025.1:0-46180 GCF_055811795.1 Bradyrhizobium sp. MI1.7 | reverse complement strand
AAGCGCATACCCGGGACCAAAACCCCAGGGAGTGGTTTGGCGAAGACTTGGAGTTACCCCCGCCCGTCTCAACAATCCGCGGGGAGAAGGGAGCCCGGATCGGCGCGCGCCTACGGGCGCGCTTGTCCGGGACGACAGCGGAGTATGAGGCGATAGCGAGGTCTTCAAGCGCCAAGCGCCTGACGCGCGGCGAGCCTTACGCGGCCCTGATATTGCCCATAAAGCGATCGAGCTCGGCGCGCAGGCGCGTGCTTTCGGATGACAGCGTCTTGGCCGAGTTCAGCACCTCTTCCGAGGCCGAACCGGTTTCGGCGGCGCCGCGATTGACCTGACCGATGTCGGTGGCTGCGGTCTGTGTGCCCTGCGCAACGGTCTGGACGCTGCGGGCGATTTCCTGCGTCGCGGCGCCCTGCTGCTCGACGGCGCTCGCAATCGACGTCGAGATCGACGAGATCTGGCCGATGGTCGCGCCGATCTCCTTGATCGCGGCGACCGACTCGGCGGTCGCGCCCTGCATCCCCGTAATGTGGGAGGAGATTTCGTCGGTCGCCTTCGCGGTCTGGCTCGCCAGCGACTTCACTTCGCTGGCGACCACGGCGAAGCCGCGGCCGGCCTCGCCGGCGCGCGCCGCCTCGATGGTGGCGTTGAGCGCAAGAAGATTGGTCTGCTCGGCGATCGCCGTGATCAGCTTGACCACTTCGCCGATCTGCTGCGCGGCATGGGAGAGTTTTCCGATGCGGCCGTCGGTTTCCTTCGCCTGCACCACGGCAGCTTCCGCAATACGACTGGAGTCGCGCACCTGGCGGCCGATCTCCTCGACGGAGGCCGAGAGCTCTTCCGTCGCGGTTGCCACCGACTGCATGTTGCTGGAGGCCTGCTCGGAGACACCGGCGACCTGGCTCGACAGGCTCTGCGTGGTCTCGGCGGTGCGGGTCAGCGTGGAGGCCGCCGATTCCAGCTGCACGGCCGAGGCCGAGACGTTGGAGACGATGGCGCCGACGGCGCTCTCGAAATCGTCGGCAAAGCGAATCAGCTCGGAGCGGCGGCTTGCGGCCTGCTCGCGGTTCTGGGCTTCGCTGGCGGCGGCGTCGCGCTCGGCTTTCGCGACAGCCTGAACCTTGAATTCCTCGACCGCGCCAGCCATCTCGCCGATCTCGTCCTTGCGGCCCAGGCCCGGCAGCACGACGTCGAAATTGCCGGACGCAAGCTCGCGCATCGCCTTGCACATCGCGATCATCGGACGCGAGATGCCGTTGCCGAGCATCAGGGCCAGCACGGCGCCAATGGCGAGGCCGCCGAGCGCCATCATCAGCATCAGCCGTTCGGTCTCGGTGATGGTGGAGTTGGCGCTCGCTTCGATGCGCTGCTGATCCGAGGTCAGATCGGACCGCAACTCGGCCGAGAGCTTGAGAATGCCCGCCGCCGTCTTGGTCATCTCGCCGTTCAACTTGACGATGATCTTCACGTTCTCGGTCAGCTTCGAGAAAGAGGTGCGGTACTGCTTCAGCAGGTTGCCGATCTCGGTGACGCGGTCGGTGATCTTCTGGTCATTGGCATAGATCGAGACCAGCAGGGTCTCCAAAAACTTGATGCGGGCGATCACGCCGTCGGCGGTCTTCGGCTCCGGCTTGGCGACGAAGGCGCTGACCGAGGTGGAGACCGCGAGATATTGCGAGGTGACGTCCTTGGCGGTGGTCTGAACCGAGTTCAGGCCCGCCAGCGCGGCCGTATCGGCGAGATCGTCGAACTTGAAGCGGATCTTGTTGCCGACGCTGTTGAGCTCGTCGGCGGCGATCTTGTTGTTCTCGCGGGTCAACGTGATGATCTCACCGAACACCTTGGTGAAGCGCTGGAATTCGGCCTCGAGCTTGCCGACCTGCTCGCGGCGCGCCGCGCCGGTCGTGGCCGCCACCGACTTGGCGATCGCGCCCTTCAGATTCTCTTCGGCGGCCTTGGCCGCGGTCTCGTCATCGGTCGCGCCCGTTAGCGTATAGGCCCGCGCCAGTCCCTGATAGGCGATCAGCTCGCGGTCCACGGTCCGCGCGAGGTCCGCTTCCGACACGCTGGCCCGGTAGGAGGCGACGGCGGCCTGGATCCGCTCGAAGCCGAAATAGGCGAAAGCCATGCTGACGGCGAGGATGGCCAGCACCGCCACGAAGCCGAGGATGATTTTTGCACGAAAACGCAGGGTGAAGAGCTTCGATGTGTTCGGCGTCGACTTGACGGGCATTCCCCACCCCATTCCATTCGCGGAAAACCAGGCGCAGCCCGGAAGCAGCCCGCTTCCTGACTCGTGAGCACGGTAGAGTGCAAAGGATAAGCGGCGGTAAATTTATGGCGTCGCAACTTGCGGTTAGGTGACGCGGGGAGATGCGCACTCGGCTGTCGTCCCCGCGCTCACGCGCCTTCGCGGGACGACAGCCGAGAGTGACGCGACGGCAGCGGCTTCGGACGCGGCCGAGCCTTATGCCGCCCGGATATTCCCCATGAACCGGTCGAGCTCGGCGCGCAGGCGGGTGCTTTCGCTGGACAGGGTTTTGGCCGAATTCAGGACCTCCTCCGAGGCCGAGCCGGTTTCGGCGGCGCCACGGTTGACCTGGCCGATGTCGGTGGCGGCGGTCTGGGTGCCCTGCGCGACGGTCTGGACGCTGCGGGCAATCTCCTGCGTCGCGGCGCCCTGCTCTTCCACGGCGCTCGCGATCGAGGTCGAGATCGACGAAATCTTGCCGATGGTGGCGCCGATCTCCTTGATCGCGGCGACCGACTCGGCCGTCGCGCCCTGCATGCCCGCGATGTGCGAGGAAATCTCGTCGGTGGCCTTCGCGGTCTGGCTGGCCAGCGACTTCACTTCGCTGGCGACCACGGCAAAGCCGCGGCCGGCCTCGCCGGCACGCGCCGCCTCGATGGTGGCGTTGAGCGCCAGAAGGTTGGTCTGCTCGGCGATCGCGGTGATCAATTTGACCACCTCGCCGATCTGCTGGGCGGCGTGCGACAGCTTGCCGATCCGGCCGTCGGTTTCCTTGGCCTGAACCACCGCATCTTCCGCGATGCGGCTGGAATCGCGGACCTGGCGGCCGATCTCCTCGACGGAGGCCGAAAGCTCTTCCGTCGCGGTTGCGACCGACTGCATGTTGCTCGAGGCCTGCTCGGAGACACCGGCGACCTGGCTCGACAGGGTCTGCGTGGTTTCGGCGGTTCGGGTCAGTGTGGACGCCGCCGATTCGAGCTGCACAGCGGAAGCCGACACGTTCGACACGATGGCACCGACCGCGCTTTCAAAGTCATCGGCGAAGCGAATCAGCTCGGAACGACGTGCGGTGGCCAGTTCCTTGTTCTGGGCTTCGCTGGCGGCGGCGTCGCGCTCGGCCTTGGCCACGGCCTGAACCTTGAATTCCTCGACCGCGCCGGCCATCTCGCCGATCTCGTCCCTGCGGCCGAGGCCCGGCAGCACGACGTCGAAATTGCCCGACGCGAGCTCGCGCATCGCCTTGCACATCGCGATCATCGGACGCGAGATGCCGGTGCCGAGCAGAAAGGCGAGGATCGCGCCGAGCAGCGTGCCGCCGACGGCCAGCATCAGCACCAGTTGCTCGGTCCGTCCGATGGTCGCTTCCGACTCCGAATCCAGCCGCTGCTGTTCGGCGACGAGGTCCGCCTTCATGGCGGTGGCGCCTTGCAGGATCGCACCGGCAGAACCGCTCATCTCGGTGACGAGCTCATCCACCATCTTGGCGTTGGCGATCAGCTTCTCCAGCGCTTCGCGATAGGCCACGAGGATGGTCTTGGCGTCCTTCAGGCCGGCGACGATCTTGTCGTCCATGGAATAGACCGCGCCGAGCGAATTCTCGACGAATTTCAGCCGCGCCAGCGCGCTGGTCGCGATCGCCTGGTCGGACGTCAGCACGAAATTGGTCGCCGCCGCGCTCGCGGTCTGGAACTGGGCGTTGACCTGCTTGGTGCCGAACTCGATCGACTGCGCCTCGGAATCGGAGGCATTGTTGCCGATATCGTCAAGCTTGTATTTCAGGAGATTGGCTTGGCGCGTCAGCTGGTTCTGCACCAGCAGCGCGCTGTCGCGCTTGGCCTGGAGGACCTTTGCGAAGGTTGCGGAGAAGTTGGAGAATTCCTTGGCGAGCTTGTTGAGGCCCTCCTGCCGCGCCGGCTTCTGGGCACTCTTGACCGCCTGGTCGATGGCGCTCTTCAGGCCGGTCTCGGCGTCCAGCGCTGCCTTGGCATCGTCCTCCTTGCCGGTGACGACGAAATAACGGACTGCCGAGCGGTAGGCGAGCAGCTCGCGGTCGATGTTGCGGGCGAGATCGGCCTCGGTGACGCTGCTGCGGTAGGACCCGACCCCGGCCGAGACCCGCTCGAAACCGAAATAAGAGAAAGCCATGCTGCCGGCGGAGATCACCAGCACCGCGGCGAAGCCGAGGATGATCTTGGCGCGGAACCGGAGGGTCGGAAATATTGTACGCTTCGACGGCGACGCGATACGCCCGGACATTCCAACCCCCATTTTCTATTCAGCCGTGATCCGGAGGCGCCCCGCCGGATGCGCAAAACTAGGGCAGAATGGATAAAGGGCGGTAAATTCGCCGCACCTGCGCAATTTCCGGCTTTGTCGGCCAAAAGCCGACCGGATGGGATGACGGCTGGCATCCCACATGGGCCGACCATTTTGCGGCGGTCGACCCGCTTCGCCGGCCCAAGTCATTGCCCGCTCGTCAGGATCGATAACTTTTCCATGACCGGCGTGACCAAAATCCTAGTTGCAATGTCAGGGGGCGGCGGTCTCTAATTAGAAACAATCAAAATCAATCCGGGGAGGTATATTCCGTGTCTACAGTCAAACTGACGGTGAACGGCAAGGCCGTTGCCGTCGACGTCGAGGACCGCACGCTGCTGGTCCAACTCCTGCGGGATCACCTCAACCTCACCGGGACCCATGTCGGCTGCGACACCAGCCAGTGCGGCGCCTGCGTCGTACACGTGGACGGCAAGGCGGTGAAATCCTGCACCATGCTGGCCGGCCAGGCCGACGGCGCCAGCGTCACCACCATCGAAGGCATCGCCAAGGGCGATGAGCTGCATCCGATGCAGGCCGCCTTCCGCGACAATCACGGCCTGCAATGCGGCTATTGCACGCCGGGCATGATCATGTCGGCGATCGACATCGTGCACCGCCATGGCGGCCAGCTCGACGAGCCCACCGTGCGCCAAGAGCTCGAAGGCAATATCTGCCGCTGCACCGGCTACCACAACATCGTCAAGGCCGTGCTGGACGCAGCCGGGCGCATGAAGGTCTCGCAGGCGGCCGAGTAAATCGGCGCGCCTCGAATAAAGAACCACCGCTGCCGCTTTCGAGGGAAAGCGCAGTCAAAGAAACTTCCGGTCGGGAGGACCAGACATGGGTGTTGAAGGCATCGGCGCGCGCGTCGTGCGCAAGGAAGACAAGCGTTTCATTACCGGCAAAGGCCGTTACGTCGACGACATCAAATTGCAGGGCATGACCCATGCCCATTTCATCAGAAGCCCGCATGCGCATGCCAAGGTGAAGAAGATCGATTCATCCGCCGCGCTCAACATGCCGGGCGTGGTCGCCGTGCTCACGGGACAGCAGATCGTCGACGACAAGGTCGGCAATCTCATCTGCGGCTGGGCCATCACCTCCAAGGACGGCAGCCCGATGAAGATGGGCGCATGGCCGGCGATGGCGCCGGAAACCGTGCGCTTCGTCGGTCAGGCCGTCGCGGTCGTGATCGCCGACAGCAAGAACCTCGCGCGCGACGCGGCCGAAGCCGTGGTCGTGGATTATGAAGAGCTGCCGGCAGTCGCCGATATCCATGCCGCGATCAAGGCCGGCGCAGCCCAGCTTCACCCCGAAGCCCCCGGCAACCAGGTCTATGACTGGGTGATCGGCGACGAGGGCGCGACGGATGCCGCCTTCGCCAAGGCCGCCAATGTGGTCAAGCTCGACGTCACCAACAACCGCCTCGCCCCGAACGCGATGGAGCCGCGCGCGGCGATCGCCGACTATGACGCGGCGGAAGAGCACTTCACGCTCTATACGACCTCGCAGAACCCGCACGTCGCCCGCCTCGTGCTCTCGGCGTTCTACAACATCGCCCCCGAGCACAAGCTGCGCGTGATCGCCCCCGACGTCGGCGGCGGCTTCGGCTCAAAAATCTTCATCTATCCCGAGGAGATGGTGGCGCTGTGGGCCTCGAAGAAGGTCGGCCGTCCAGTAAAATGGACCGGCGACCGCACCGAGGCCTTCCTCACCGATGCGCATGGCCGTGACCATGTGACCCATGCCGAAATGGCGTTCGATGCCAACAACAAGATCACCGGCTTGAAGGTGAAGACCTACGCCAATTTCGGCGCCTACATGTCGCTGTTCTCCTCGTCGGTCCCGACCTATCTCTACGCGACGCTGCTGTCGGGCCAGTACAACATCCCGGCGATCCATGCCGAGGTGGTCGGGGTCTACACCAACACCACGCCGGTCGACGCCTATCGCGGCGCAGGCCGCCCCGAGGCGAGCTATTTGATCGAGCGGCTGATGGAGACGGCGGCGCGGCAGCTCAAGGTCGATCCGGCAGCACTGCGCCGGAGCAACTTCATCACCCAGTTCCCGCACCAGACGCCTGTGATCATGGCCTATGACACCGGTGATTTTAATGCCTCGCTCGATGCCGCGATGAAGGCGATCGACTATGCCGGCTTCGCAGCCCGCAAGGCCAAGGCGAAGGCGGACGGCAAGCTGCGCGGCATCGGCGTGTCCTGCTACATCGAGGCCTGCGGCATCGCGCCGTCGAAGGCCGTCGGTAGCCTCGGCGCCGGCGTTGGTCTGTGGGAATCCGCCGAAGTGCGGGTCAACCCGGTCGGCACCATCGAGATCCTGACGGGCTCGCACAGCCACGGCCAGGGTCACGAGACCACGTTCTGCCAGCTCGTTGCGGAACGCTTGGGCGTTCCCATCAGCCAGGTCTCGATCGTCCATGGCGACACCGACAAGGTGCAGTTCGGCATGGGCACCTACGGCTCGCGCTCGGCGGCCGTCGGTCTCACCGCGATCCTGAAGGCCATGGAGAAGATGGAGTCCAAGGCCAAGAAGATCGCGGCGCATGCGCTCGAAGCGTCCGAGGGCGACATCGTCATCGAGAACGGCGAGTTCAAGGTGGCCGGCACGGACAAGGCGATCGCCTTCCCGATGGTCGCGCTCGCGGCCTACACCGCGCACAATCTGCCTGACGGGATGGAGCCGGGCCTGAAGGAAAGCGCCTTCTACGATCCGACCAACTTCACCTTCCCGGCCGGCGCCTACATCTGCGAGCTCGAGGTCGATCCCGGCACCGGCAAGACCTCCTTCGTCAACTTCGTCGCGGCCGACGATTTCGGCCGGCTGATCAACCCGATGATCGTCGAGGGACAGGTCCATGGCGGCCTTGCCCAGGGCATCGGGCAGGCGCTGCTCGAGCACGCCATCTACGATGCCAACGGCCAGCCCGTCACGGCCTCGTTCATGGACTACTCCATGCCGCGCGCCGACGACCTGCCCTCGTTCAACCTCTCCCACACCACGACGCTGTGCCCGGGCAATCCCCTGGGCATCAAGGGCTGCGGTGAGGCCGGCGCGATCGGCGCCTCTGCGGCCGTGATCAACGCGATCACGGATGCGATCGGCAAGAACAATCTGGAAATGCCCGCAACCCCGGACCGGGTGTGGCGCACGATCCACGCGGCCTGAGAGGAGCAACAAGATGTACCAGACCACTTATCATCGCCCCTCCTCGGTCGACGAGGCCGTCGCCCTGTTCGGCAAGAGCAGTGAGGCGAAATTCCTCGCCGGCGGCCAGACCTTGCTGCCGGTCATGAAGCAGCGGCTCGCCAGCCCGTCCGACGTGATCGATCTCGGCAAGATCAAGGAGCTGCAGGGCGTCGAGCTCTCGGGCGACGTGCTGACCATCAAGGCCGGCACGACCTATTTCGACATCATGCAGAATGCCGACGTGAAGAAGGCGATCCCCGCGATCGCCTATCTCACCTCGGTGCTCGGCGATCCCGCCGTGCGTTATCGCGGCACGATCGGCGGCTCGATTGCCAACAACGATCCCGCCGCGGATTATCCGGCCGCGCTGCTGGCGCTCGGTGCCACCGTCAAGACCAACAAGCGGTCGATCTCGGCCGAGGACTTCTTCCAGGGCCTGTTCACGACGGCGCTGGAAGACGGCGAGATCATCACCGCAGTGTCGTTCCCGGTGCCGGCGAAGGCGGGCTACGAAAAGATGCGGCATCCGGCCTCACGCTTCGCGCTGACCGCCGTGTTCGTCGCGCAGACGAAGTCGGGCGAGATCCGTGTTGCCGCCACCGGCGCCTCGCAGAGCGGCGTGATGCGGGTCCCCGCGATCGAAGCCGCGCTGAAGGCGAACTGGTCGCCGTCGGCGCTCGACAATGTCAGCATTCCGGCGAGCGGATTGCTGGCCGATATCCACGGCACGGCCGAATACCGCGCCAACCTCGTCAAGGTGATGGCGCAGCGCGCGGTGGCCGCCGCGGGCTGATCGCGTCGATAAAGCGCGACAGCGCGTCGCGCCTTAGCGCCTCAACACAAATCTTCCGCGGCGCGCAGAAATGCGCGCCGCTTTTATTATGCGCCCATGCATGAAAACCGCTTGCCTCGCGGACATGAAGGCGAGAAAAGTTAATCAGCCAATTAACTCGCCCCCAAAGAGGAACGTCAAAGGCGATTGCCGGACCACCGGAATTCGCCGGCGACCCGAGGAAACAACAACGTGCTCGATAAACCAGCGCCCACCTCCTCCGTCCGCACCTCCGGCCCGCTCTCGGGTTTCCGTGTCGTCGAATTCGCCGGCATCGGACCCGGCCCATTCGCCTGCATGATGCTCGCCGACATGGGCGCCGATGTCGTCACGCTCGATCGCGTCGGTGCGAAGAAGAGCATGAAGTCGGTCGCGGGCCGCGGCCGCAAGGTGATCGAGCTCGACCTCAAGGACAAGGCGGCGATCGCAGAGGTGCTCGACCTGCTTGCCAGCGCCGACGCGCTGGTCGAGGGCTTTCGTCCCGGCGTGATGGAGCGGCTTGGGCTCGGCCCCGACGTCGTGCTCGCGCGCAATCCAAAACTCGTCTACGGCCGCATGACCGGCTGGGGCCAGGAAGGCCCGCTGGCCAACGCGGCCGGCCACGACATCAATTACATCTCGATCACCGGCGCGCTCGCCGCGATCGGCACCAAGGAAGCCCCGGTGCCGCCGCTCAATTTGGTCGGCGATTTCGGCGGCGGCGCGCTCTATCTCGTCGTCGGCGTGCTCGCCGCCCTCCTCGAAGCGCAAAGGTCCGGCAAGGGCCAGGTCGTGGACGCCGCGATGTGCGACGGCGCGGCATCGCTGATGTCGTTCTTCTTCGACATGAAGACGATCGGCCGCTGGAGCGAGGGGCGCAACCAGAACTTCCTCGACGGCGGCGCACATTTCTACGGCGTCTATGAATGTGCCTGCGGACACTTCGTCTCGATCGGCTCGATCGAACCGCAGTTCTACGCGCTGCTGCGCGAGCACGCGGGCCTGACCGATGCCGACTTCGACGCGCAGATGAACCCCAAGGCCTGGCCCGCGCTGAAGCAGAAATTGCAGGCCGTGTTTAGGAGCAAGACCCGCGAGGACTGGTGCAGGATCATGGAAGGCACCGACATCTGCTTCGCGCCGGTGCTCACCATGTCGGAAGCGACCGAGCATCCGCACATGGTCGCCCGCAACGTCTTCCTCGAGCGCCACGGCGTGAAGCAGCCCGCGCCCGCGCCGCGGTTCTCACGCACGCCGTCGGCGGTGCGGGAGCCGGAGGGCGCGGAGATTGGTGCGGTGACGGCTGCGTGGAAGAGGTAGATCTAGCCCCGGCAAAGATCGCGTAGGGTGGGCAAAGGCGCGAAGCGCCGTGCCCACCATCTCTCCACAATCCTGATAAAAGTGGTGAGCACGCTTGCGCTTTGCCCACCCTACGGCAGTGTGCCCGAACGCAGCGACCTACGCCGCCGTATCCACCTTCAACACGCCGCGCCGGATCTGATCCTCCTCGATCGATTCGAACAGGGCCTTGAAGTTGCCCTCGCCAAAACCATCGTCACCCTTGCGCTGGATGAACTCGAAGAAGATCGGGCCGATCGCGTTGGCGGAGAAGATCTGCAGCAGCACCTTGGTCTGACCGCCATCGACCACGCCCTCACCATCGATCAGGATGCTGTTGGTCTGGAGCCGCGCGACGTCCTCGCCGTGCTTCGGCAGGCGCGCGTCGATCTTCTCGAAATAGGTGTCGGGCGGTGACGGCATGAAGGGTAGGCCGGCTTCGCGCAGGCCTTCGATGGCGGCGTGGATATCGCGGCAGCCGCAGGCGATGTGCTGGATGCCCTCGCCGCGATAGATATTCAGATATTCCTCGATCTGGCCGGACTCGCCGGCGTCCTCGTTGATCGGAATCCGGATCTTGCCGTCGGGGCTGGTCAGCGCGCGCGAGAACAGGCCGGAGGCGCGACCCTCGATGTCGAAGAAGCGGATCTGGCGGAAGTTGAACAGCTTTTGGTAGAAGCCCGTCCACACATCCATGCGGCCGCGATGGACGTTGTGGGTGAGGTGATCGAGATAGAACAGGCCGGCGCCGACCGGCTTGGAATCGCGTGCGCCCAGCCACGCGAACTCGGCATCATAAGCCGAGCCCTTGGCGCCGTAGCGATCGACGAAATAGAGCAGGCTGCCGCCGATGCCCTTGATCGCGGGCACGTCGAGCGTCTTCTGCACCGACGACACATCGGCAGGCTCGGCGCCGAGCGCGATCGCACGGTCATAGGCCGCCTTCGCATCGACCACGCGAAACGCCATCGACGGCGCGCAGGGGCCGTGCGCGGCGACGAAGTCGAAGCCGTGGGTGCCGGGCTCCTCGTTGACGAGATAGTTGATGTCGCCCTGTCGATAGACCGTGATCTTCTTGCTCTTGTGGCGGGCGACGGGCGCATAACCCATCAGCTTGAACAGCGCGTGCAGCTCTTCCGGATTGGGATGCGCATATTCGACGAACTCGAACCCGTCGGTGCCCATCGGATTGTCGGCGGTGACGGTGGCCGGCGGTGCATCGTGCGGAAACGGACCCATGGTGCTCTCCAATTGCTGCTGCCATGAACTATCCTTCACCGGGCGTGCAATGAGCGTGCAAACGGGACGCGTTTTGGCTATCATATGCACGATCCGTGCATGAAATGGATAAATGACGCATGATCTCCGTAGACGCCTTCGACCTCAAGATCCTGGGCGCGCTCCAGGACGACGGCCGCCTCACCAACCAGGAGCTCGCCGATCTCGCGGGTCTCTCGGCCTCGCAATGCTCGCGGCGGCGGATGCGGCTGGAGGAGGAGAAGGTGATCTCGGGCTATCACGCCGATCTCTCCAGCGAAGCGCTGGGCTTCGGTGTGATCGCCTTTATCCAGGTGGGGCTCGCGACCCACTCGCCGGACAATTCGAAACGCTTCCGCGCCTTGGTCAACCGCATCGACGAGATCCAGGAAGCTTATTCGCTGACGGGCGACGCCGATTACGTGCTCAAGGCCGTGCTGCGCGATCTCAAGGGTCTCTCCAACCTCGTCAACGACGTGCTGATGCCGCACCAGAGCGTGGCGCATGTGCGCTCCTCGATCGTGCTCGACAGGCTCAAGGAAAGCTCGCGGCTGCCGCTGAAGGATTTGAAGGCTGGCTGAAATCGAGGGAACTACGCCATTCGCGCTTCACGCGCCGTCTGCGATGATCAAGCCAATCTGCGGAGATTCAGCCATGGCCCTCCAGCTTCGACCGAACTGCGAATATTGCGACCGCGACCTGCCGCCTGATGCAACGGATGCGCGGATCTGCTCCTATGAATGCACATTCTGTGCGGATTGCGTGGAGACGAAACTCTCCAACGTCTGCCCGAACTGCGGCGGCGGTTTTGCGCCGCGCCCGATCAGGCCGACGCAGGAATGGCGACCGGGCGTGTGCGTCACCAAACACGTGCCGTCCGACAAGCGGGTGCATTTGAAATACAGCCCGGAGGATGTCGCCGCGCATTGCGCGCGGATCAAGGACGTGGCGCCGGAGAGGCGGTAGGCTCTCAACACCGTTGAGGCCGTAGGGTGGGCAAAGCGAAGCGTGCTCACCATGACCACCACGACTGCGGAAGAATGGTGGGCACGGCGCTAATGCGCCTTTGCCCACACTACGACACTGGAACGCGCGGCTACTCCGCCGCCAAAATCGTCCCCTCGACCTCCCCGAACCCGACCCGGTAGCCATTGCCCTGGCACCAGCCGCGCATGACGAGGCTGTCACCGTCTTCCAGGAACGAGCGCTTGGCGCCGCCGGGCAATTCCACCGGCTCGGTGCCGTTCCAGCTGATCTCCAACAGGCTGCCGCGCTGGTTCTTCTCCGGGCCGGAGATGGTGCCGGACCCAAGGAGATCGCCGACATTCATCGCGCAACCGCTGGAGGCGTGGTGCATGAGCTGCTGCACCGAGGACCAGTACATGTATTTGAAATTGGTGCGGCTGATGCCGGCGGGCGCATTGGCGCCGGCCGCGCGCAGGGAGACGCCGAGTTCGAGATCATAGTTCTGCGGCTTCGCCTGCTTGAGATAATCCAGCGGCACCGGCTCCTGCTCCGGTCCCTTCAGCCGGAACGGCTCCAGCGCCTCGCGCGTCACCACCCACGGGCTGATCGAAGTCGCGAACGCTTTTGCCAGGAACGGCCCGAGCGGCACATACTCCCATTGCTGAATGTCGCGCGCGCTCCAGTCGTTGAGCAGCAGGAAACCGAAGATCATCTCCTCGGCCTGTTGCTCGCTAAGCATGCCGCCCATCGGCGATGGCTGGCCGACCACGACGCCCATCTCCAGCTCGAAATCGAGCCGCTTGCACGGCCCGAAGCTCGGCAGCTCGACATTCGGCGGCTTCAACTGCCCGCGCGGCCGCTTCACCTTCGTTCCCGAGACCACGACGGTCGAGGCGCGACCATTATAGGCGATCGGCATGTGCAGCCAGTTCGGCTGCAGCGCGTTGTCCTTGCCGCGGAACATCACGCCGACATTGGTGGCGTGCTCCTTCGACGAATAGAAATCGGTATAGCCGGACACTGCGAACGGCAGATGCAATTTTGCATCGCGCATCGGCACCAGGGCCTGGTTGCGCAGCTCCTCATTGTCGCGCAGCTCCGGATGATCATTGCGCAACAGCTCGCTGATCCGCGCGCGTGTCTTCGTCCAGACCTTCGGTCCCAGCGTCATGAACGGATTGAGCGAGGGGCCGGAGAACACGCCGAGCGGGCCGACGTCGAGACGGCAATCCTGCTCGAGCGCCCAGAGATCGAACACGTAGTTACCGATCGCGACACCGACGCGCGGCGTCGGATTGGCCGAGGTCGAGAACACGCCATAGGGCAGGTTCTGGATCGGGAAGTCGGAGGCGGGATCGACGTCGATGAAGGAGCGGAGGTTGGGGTCGTTGGGGTGGGGCATGTTTCCTGCCATACGAATTCTGGTGCTGAACTTCTGTCACCCTCCCCTGGAGGGGGAGGGTCGGCTCATATTGAGCGCAGCGAAATATGAGACGGGGAGGGGTGATCTCTCAACACGGGCAGTGTTCCTTGCGGAGAGACCATCACCCCACCCCGCTACGCATTCAGCTTCGCTGCATGCGTAGCGACCCTCCCCCTCCAGGGGAGGGTAAGCAAGACTACCGCTTGTTCGGATCGAACCGCTTCTCCAGGCCCGTCCAGCAATCCGCGTAGTTGTCCTGCAACGTCGACGACGTCGCGGCGTGCGCTGTCACGCGCTGCGGGTAGCGGGTCTCGAACATGAAGGCCATGGTGCCGGTCAGCTTGACCGGTTTCAGCTCGCCGTTGCTGGCGTGCTCGAAGGCCTCGCGGTCGGGACCGTGCGGCAGCATGCAATTGTGCAGGCTGATGCCGCCCGGAACAAAACCCTGCGGCTTGGCGTCGTAGACGCCGTAGATCAGGCCCATGAACTCGCTCATGATGTTCATGTGATACCAGGGCGGGCGGAAGGTGTTGTCGGCGACCATCCAGCGTTCGGGGAAGATCACGAAGTCGATGTTCGCGGTGCCCGCGGTCTCCGACGGCGAGGTCAGCACCGTGAAGATCGAGGGATCGGGATGATCGAAGCCGATCGCACCGACCGGCGAGAAGGTGCGCAGATCGTATTTGTAGGGCGCGTAATTGCCGTGCCAGGCGACGACGTCGATCGGCGAATGTGGCAACGTGGTCTTGAACAGCGATCCGCCCCATTTCACGTAGAGCTCGGTCGGCGTGTCCTTGTCCTCGTAATGCGCGACCGGGGTGAGGAAGTCGCGCGCGTTGGCGAGGCAATTGGCGCCGATCGGCCCGCGCTCCGGCAGCGTAAAGGCGCCGCCGTAATTTTCGCAGAGATAACCGCGCGCGGGACCGTTCGGAATCTCGACGCGGAATTTGACGCCGCGCGGGATCACCACGATCTCGCCGGGCTCGGCGTCGATACGGCCAAACTCGGTGACGACGCGCAGATTGCCCTGCTGGAGCACGAACATGAGCTCGCCGTCGGCATCGTAGAAGTGCTGGTCCACCATCGATTTGGTGATGAGGTAGACATGCGCCGCCATGCCGGCCTGCGTGTTGACGTCGCCGGCGGTCGTCATGGTCTGCACGCCCTGAAGGAAGGTCATGTCCTCCTTCGGGATCGGTGCCGGGTCCCAGCGCAGCTGCGCGATCGGCAGATCGTTTTCGTGGCAGGGCGCCGAGCGCCACAGGCCGGCATCGGCCTTCTCGAACCGGCCGGAATGCTTCACCGAGGGGCGGATGCGATAGAGCCAGGAGCGCTCATTGGTGCCGCGCGGCGCGGTGAATGGCGAGCCGGAAAGCTGCTCGGCGTAGAGCCCGTAGGCACAGCGTTGCGGCGAGTTGCGCCCGATCGGCAGCGCGCCCGGCAGCGCCTCGGTCTCGAAGCTGTTGCCGAAGCCGGACATGTAGCCCGGCGTGACCTGCGCCGAACTGCGGATGATCTGATCAGGCGAGGTGTTGACGTTCATGACTATCCTCCTCCTTGCAGGGCGGCCCACATTTCCTGGTCGCGCTTGTCGGTCCAGATCACGGGGTCGTCGATCCCCGACGCCTCGTCATAGGCGCGCGACACGTTGAACGGCAGGCAGTGCTCGTAGATGGCGAAGCTGTGGAACTTCGGGTCCATCACTTCGCGCGTCGCCGCCATCGATTCCTTCAGCGTGCGCCCTTTGGCGACGGAGACCTCGGCCGCGCCATAGAGCGAGGTGACGAAGTCGCGCGTCATCGCGATCGCTTCGCGCACCGTGGCCGTGCCCTTCAGCGCATCGCCGCGGCCCGGCGCGATCGCCTTGGGATTGAAGTTGCGGATCTCGTTCAGCGTCAGCGGCCATTCGCGCAAATGCGCGTCACCGCAATAGCAGGCCGAGTGATATTCGATGAGGTCGCCGGAGAACATCACTTCGGCATCCGGCACCCACGCGACGATGTCGCCGGAGGTGTGGCCGGCCCCTAACTGCATCAGCCGCACCTCGCGCTTGCCCAGATAGATCGACATCTCGCCTTCGAAGGTCAGCGTCGGCCAGGTCAGGCCGGGAATGCTCGCGGCATCCTGGAACAGCCGCGGGAAGCGGCCATATTCGGAATCCCAATCCTGCTGGCCGCGCTCCTCGATCAGACGATAGGTTTCCTGCGAGGCCACGATGCCCTGCGCCTTGTAGGCGGAGGCGCCCAGCACGCGCACGGCGTGGTAGTGCGACAGCACGACATATTTGATCGGCTTGTCGGTGACGGTGCGGACGCGCTCGATCACCTTGTTGGCCATCGCCGGCGTCGACTGCGCGTCGAACACCAGGCAGCCGTCGTCACCGACGATGATCGCGGTGTTCGGATCGCCCTCCGCGGTGAAGGCATAGAGATCGGTGCCGATCTCGGAGAAGGTGATCTTCTTTTCGGAGAGATCGCCGGTGGATGCGAAGTTCTTCGCCATCAATTCGTCCTCAGGTCTTTGGGTTATTGTTGTTGCTGTTGTTGCTGCTGGCCGTCGGTCATGCGCCGCTTCGCGAGCACGATCGCTTCCCGCAACACGTCGATGTCGCCGATATGGTTGGCGAGGATCAGGACCAGTGCCGCGTCGAAATCGGCGCTCTGCTCGTCGGTGAAGCCGCGGTGCGCCTCGACGATGGCGCGAAAGGCATCGTCGGGCCGCGCGAAGTTGGAGCTGGTTGAAAGCGGCATGCGAATCCTCAATTCAAGCCTTGGGCCCGCGACAACGCGGCCGCGATCGCCGCACGCGTCGGATGGCGGAAGCGGGCCGCAACGTAGCCGTCGGGCCTGAGCAGATAGGCTGTATCAGGCGCGGCGTCATAGCGCTTTGCGACAAGGCCCGAGGGATCGGCAAGCCCGCCCTCGCCACCGATGCGGATATCCTTGACGCCATCGGGCGCCGCGCCATTGCTGAACGACAGCAAGGTGAAGTCAGTTCCACCCCGGCGAAATGCGTCCGTCAGATAGGCCTGCTCGCCAACGGGCGCGTCGAGCATGGAAGCGCCGGGCAACGGTCCGCCGCGCCACGCCTCCGCATCGGGCGATGACAGCGGCGAGTCGTAGCTGCACGGCACCGAGAGCCGCCCGCCATTGACCATGCGCTTGCCGAACTCGGTCTCCTTGGCCAGCGACAGCACCGCCTTGCGCAGCCGCGCTTCCTGATGCGAGTTCGGCGCCATGAAATCGGTCGAGCGGGTCGATTCGCGGATGTTCTCGTCGGCCGCGAGACTCCGCTCGACATGGTAGCTCTCGAGCAGGCCCGCGGGCGAGGTGCCACGCAGCACGCGGTCGAGCTTCCAGGACAGATTCTCCGCGTCCTCTAGCCCGGAATTGGCACCGCGCGCACCGAAGGGCGAGACCTGATGCGCGGAATCGCCCGCAAAAATCACCCGGCCGTGGAGGAAGCGATCCATCCTCCGGCACTGGAATTTGTAGAGCGAGATCCACTCGAACTCGAACTTGTCGTGACCGAGCATGCGCGCGATCCGCGGCCGCACGTTCTCCGGCTTCTTCTCGACGACGGGATCGGCATAGCGATTGAGCTGGAGGTCGATGCGCCAGACATCGTCGGGCTGCCGGTGCAGCAGCGCAGAGCGCCCGGCATGAAACGGCGGATCGAACCAGAACCAGCGCTCGGTCGGGAACTCCGCGGTCATCTTGACGTCGGCGATCAAAAACTGATCCTCGAACACCTGTCCCGCGAACTCGGCGCCGACCATCTGCCGCAGCGACGAGCGCGCGCCGTCGCAGGCGACGACATATTGCGCGTGCAGGCGATAGGCGCCCTCCGGGGTCTCGATCGTCAGCGCGACGGAATCGTTGCGCTGTTCAAGCGCCGTCACCTTGTTGCGCCAGCGCAGATCGATCTCAGAGAGATCGCTGATGCGATCGACCAGATAGGCCTCGGCGTAATATTGCTGGAGATTGATGAAGGCCGGCCGCTTGTGACCGTCCTCGGGCAACAGGTTGAACTGGTAAAGCTGCGACTCGCCATGGAAGATGCGGCCGACGCTCCACACCACGCCCTTCTCGACCATGCGGTCGCCGACGCCGAGCCGGTCCCAATATTCCAGCGAGCGTTTCGAGAAGCAGATCGCGCGCGAGCCTTCGCCGATCCGGTCGGCATCATCCAGAAGGACGACGCGCTGGCCGCGCTGGGCAAGGTCGATCGCGAGCGACAGCCCCACCGGCCCCGCGCCGACGACCACCACGGGATGCTCGGCCGCACTCTGGCCGGGACGGTCCTGGTCGGGGTGGCGGCGATAGCCGAACTGGGCTTTGGCCTGCTGCGTATTGGCCTGCGCCATTCGCTAACCTCGGCTCTGGTCAAGAGAGGACTGATCTGCTAGATAGTCTCACGTGCAACTATTTTGGACCGGAGCCGGCCGGCCGTCAACTGGAATTCGGAGCGCAAGCCTTGGCGAGGACATCCAGCGATGCGGCGCTGAAGGCACGTGAGGCCGACGAGGCTTCATTGCGGCCGAATGCGCGGCTCGATTTGTTCAAATTCGTGCCGTTCCGCCTCAACCGGCTTGCAGCGGAAGTGAGTTCCGCGCTTGCGGTCGAATATCAGGAGCGTCACGGCCTCGACATTCCGGCCTGGCGCGTGATCGCCACGCTCGGCTTCCGTAACGATGCCTGTAGCGCGCAGTACATCTCGCAATGCACCCGCACGCACAAATCCACCATCAGCCGCGCCGTGACCGCGCTGCTGCACCAGGGGCTGATCGAGCGGGTCGAGAACGAAGCCGACCGCCGCGAATTCCGCCTGCAACTGACGAAGAAGGGTCGCGCGCTGTACGAAGAGCTGTTCCCGCAATTGCTGCGGCGGGAAGACGAGATCCTCGCCTGCCTCTCCGCGCAGGAGCGCAAGCAGCTCTCGGCCCTGCTCGGCAAGATCGAACAGAGCCTCGACCTGATCCAGACCAGCGAAGAGGCGGACGCGAAAGAGGCGTATTAGGGCGCGTACTCATAGAGGTGCAGACGTCGGCTTTTGGGAGGCCGATTGAGAAAGCTTGGCAGGTCCGTGACGGCACTGGCTTTTATAACGGCGCTACTTGCGGCGTTTGCCGCAACTCGCGCATACGCCGCTGACATAGGTTATCTGGCTTCCCCCGGAGTCGCTGCAAACGAGTTCCCCTCACCACAGCGCCCTGTTGCACGGATCGTCAGCCCGCGCCGCGCCGCCGAAGAGCGCCGAGACGCCCTCAATGAGGCCGGTCAAATCGCGCGTGCTCTTGAACTGAAACCAGGTATGACAGTGGGCGACATTGGAGCAGGCAGCGGCTACCACACGGTCAGGCTCTCGCACCTCGTCGGCCCCGCCGGCTCTGTCGTTGCCCAGGACGTCACGCGGGATTACCTCATCGAGCTCGCCAGGCGAACAGAACGTCTGAAGTTGACGAATGTGCAATTCGCCCTCGGCGAACCACACGACCCGCGTCTTCCCGCTTCCTCGCTGGATGCTGCAATCCTCGTGCACATGTATCACGAGATAGCCCAACCCTATGCCTTCCTCTACAATCTCGCGGCCGCTCTAAAGCAGGATGCGCGGGTCGGAATTGTCGATCTTGAGCTTCCGACGTCGAAGCATGGCACGCCAATTGAGCTCTTGCGCTGCGAATTGACCGCCGTCGGCTATCGCGAGGTCGCCACATATAAGCTCGCAGGGGACGGAGGATACCTGGCGGTATTCTCTCCGCCGGAGGCAGCGGCTCGAAAATCTCCCCGCGATATCGTTGCTTGTGCGGATCCTGCCGGCACTCGCTGACGCCACGCCCCGGATTCCGTCATTTCGCAAACGACCGCGACGGCGGC
Source organism: Bradyrhizobium sp. MI1.7 (assembly GCF_055811795.1). NCBI lineage: Bacteria > Pseudomonadati > Pseudomonadota > Alphaproteobacteria > Hyphomicrobiales > Nitrobacteraceae > Bradyrhizobium > Bradyrhizobium sp. MI1.7. Next base: position 26,738 of record NZ_JBVVPO010000025.1, on the reverse strand, counting down.
AAATGCAGCGCCCAGGCATCGACCTTGTCGCTGGCACGCGGATAGATCTCCGTCACGATCGGATCATGGCCGGGAATGAACCTGTCAGGATGTCCGGCGAGGCGTTCGATCGTCTCCCAGCCCTGCGCCATGTCACCGATATTGTAGACGATGGGGAACGGGCTCTTGCGCTGCAGATTGGCGTAGTAATGCGCGGCATCGGACGCCAGCACCACCGGCCCGCGCGCGGTCTCGACCTTGACCACCTGCAAGCCGTCGGAATGGCCGCCGACACGGTGCACGGTGACGCCGGGCGCGATCTCGCCGTCGCCGGAATAGAAATTGACGCGCTCGCCATAGACATGGCGCACCATCTGCGTGACGTGCTCGACCGAGAACGGATGTCGCAGCAGTCCGTTGCACATGCAGCGTCCCGTCGCGTAAGCCATCTCGCGCTCCTGGAGATGGAAGCGCGCGTTCGAGAAGCGATCGAGATTGCCGGCGTGGTCGTAATGCAGATGCGTCACGATAATGTCGCGAACGCTCGACGCCGCGACGCCAAAGCGCTCCAGCGCATCGACCGGATTGAGCGTCAGCTTGCGCGCCCGCGCGCTCGCCTCCTCGGCGTTGAAACCGGTGTCCACCAGGATCTCGCGGCCCTGCCCTCGGATCAGCCAGACGAAATAGTCGAGATCCTGCGCCGCGCTGTCATGCGGGTCGGGCTGAAGGAAGTTCATGTTGGGGGTGCGTGGCGACATCGTCGCATAACGCAGGGCGTAGATTTCGTAGGCGTTTCCCATGGTTTTCTTTTCTGAGTTGGACCTTCGGGGACGATCGAGCGCACCAAGCCATTGTCCGCAGCAAAGGTCAAACACCGGAGGGCTGCGACAGCGTCCAGCCTGCTATGTGAGACCCCTCACATCTTCTTTGTCGCGGCCGCTCCAGCATCCTGCCGCAGAGTCGAACCAGATGGCGCCGAGCACAACCGTGACAGTCCGTTTATTCCCCTCCCGGCGCGCCCATGCATCGCGGTCAATTGTCGCGATAATGCCGAATCTCCAAGCGGTTGACGCCCCCCTTCCGCGGTTTGATAATGCACATTGCGTAAGTTAAGGTCGCCGCGGCGCAAGCTGGTAACGGCGCCTTTTTGGCTGGACCGCGCTGATTATGAAAATTCGCTTCCTTTTTCTTCTGCCCTTGCTCGTTTCGCTCGTCCCGGTTGCGCCATCCCTGGCCGCCGGCGACCGTTATGCGTTGGTCATTGGCAACGCCAAATATCCAGACGCGGACGCCCCGCTGAAGGAACCGCTCAACGACGCGCGCGACGTCGCCGACGAGCTCAAGCGCGACGGCTTTTCCGTTGAAATCGGCGAGAACCTGACCGGCGACGGCATGCGCCGCGCGTTCGACAAGCTCTATGGCAAGATCAAGCCGGGCTCGGTGGCGCTGATCTTCTTCAGCGGTTTCGGCATCCAGTCGGCGCGCCAGAGCTACATGCTGCCGATCGACGCGCAGATCTGGACCGAATCCGACGTCCGCCGCGACGGTTTCAGCCTGGAGACCGTGCTCGGCGAGCTCAATACCCGTGGCGCGGGCGTCAAGATCGCGCTGGTCGACGCCTCCAGGCGCAATCCCTTCGAGCGCCGGTTCCGCAGCTTCTCGGCCGGCCTGACGCCGGTCATCGCGCCGAACGGCACGCTGGTGATGTACTCGGCGGCACTGGCCTCGGTGGTCTCGGACGCGGGCGGCGATCACAGCCTGTTCGTCCAGGAGCTCCTGAAGGAGATCCGCGTCCCCGACCTGATGGCCGAGGAGACGCTGAACCGCACCAAGATGGGCGTCACCCGCGCCTCGCGCGGCGAACAGGTGCCGTGGATCTCCTCTTCCCTCGCCGAGGATTTTTCGTTCATTCCAGGCGCCGGCGGATCGCGCCCGTCGATGACGGCACCGCCGCCATCGCCGCCGCCGGTCGTCGCCAACAATCCGCCGCCGGCTCCGCCCGCACCGCCTCCGCCGCCGAAGCCGGCGGACACGGCAGCGGCACCTGCTCCAGCACCTGCTCCTGCACCGGCGCCGGCGCCCTCACCGAAACCGCAGGTCGAGGCCGCCTTGCCGCCGGCGCCACCGCCGGTGAAACCAGCCGAGACCACCCCCGCACCGAGCATGGATAGCGGGCCGAGCGCGGCCGCGCTGGCGGAGGATCCGACCATCAAGGGCCTGACGGCCAAGATCGCCGCCAATCCTGATGACGTGAATGCGCTGTACCGGCGCGGTCAGGTCTATGCCAGCAAGGGCGCCTACAATTTGGCCATCAAGGATTTCGACGAGACGCTTCGGATCAACGCGAAGGACGTCGAGGCGCTGAACAACCGCTGCTGGACCCGCACCGTGGTCGGCGACCTCCAGGGCGCGCTGAAGGATTGCAACGAGGCGCTGCGGCTGCGGCCGAATTTCGTCGATGCGCTGGACAGCCGGGGGCTCGTCAATCTGAAATCGGGAGCGGTCAAGAACGCCATCGCCGATTTCGACGCAGCCCTGAAGATCAACCCGCGCCTGACCTCCTCGCTCTTTGGCCGCGGGATTGCCAAGCAGCGCAACGGCTCGGCGCAGGAAGGCGCGCTCGACATCGCCAATGCCAAGGCGATGGACCCGAACATTGTTCAGGAGTTCGCAAGCTACGGAGTACGCTAGTATTTTTTTGAGTTGAGGCGGCAGACGCCTCGAACCCTCGGCGGCTCAGGGAAGACTAACGGACGGATGCCGCAGGCGGCCTTTCCCGGGGGGGCCATTGCAGGAATTTTGGAACCGCGCGGTCAGCTGCGCAGGAGGGACTGGCAATGAGATTGGCTGCAAAGGGATTTAGCGCGATGCTGTCCATCATCACGGTCGGCGTCGCTCTGTCGCTGACGACCCCGCTCGCATTCGCGGGCGACGACGGCTACAGCAAGAACGTCACCGAGGACGAGATCGTCCGCGCACTGGCGCCGCCGCCGAAGAAGCCGTTGACCCGCGGCCTCTCGATCGCCCCGCAGGCCGATCCCGCACCCAGTGCGACGGAAACCAAGCTGATCCAGTCCGTGCGCGGCCGCTCGACGCGCTCACTTTCGTCGACCGAGCGCGAAGAAATCGCCTCAGTGGCCAAGGACAAGCCGAACATCGATCTTGAAATCACGTTCGACTACAACTCGGCCAATATCAGCGCCAAGTCGCTCGCCTCGGTACAGGCGCTCGGTCGCGCGCTGACCAGCCCCGACCTGAAGGGCTCGACCTTCGTGGTGGCCGGCCACACCGACGCCGCCGGCGGCGAGGGCTATAATCAGGACCTGTCGGAGCGCCGCGCGGATTCGATCAAGCGCTACCTCGTCGACAAGTACAGCATCTCCGCGACCGATCTCGTCACCGTCGGCTACGGCAAGAGCAAGCTGAAGGACCCGGCCCAGCCGATGGCGGAGGTCAATCGTCGCGTCCAGGTCGTCAACATGGAAAACAAGACCACCGCATCGAAGTGAGAGCACGACGTAATCCTTTGAAGTGCCAAATCCTTTGAAGTGCCAAGTCGTGATGTGGTGTAAAGTCTTGCTTCAAAAGCGCGTCCCGCAGCCTTGTGGGACGCCGCTTTATTTCAGGGAAACGCTCTCAGCAGGCCTCGTGCGGATGGCCGTGAGCCAGGCCAGGACAATCCGGCGATGAACGCCTCCGAATATCTCAAGCCTGCCGGAACCGTGGTGTTCGTCGTTGCGCTCGGCGTCGGCTATTATCTGTTCGAGCATCGGCATCGCCCCGAGGCGAAGGAAACGCCGAGCGAGGCGCTCGTCATCGTGACGAAGTCGACCAACGCCTGCTTCTCCGACCTCGTGCGGGTGACCGGCTTCTTCGTGCCGCGCCGCGAGGCCGTGGTCGTCGCCGACCAGGAAGGCTCCAGGGTCACCGACCTCTTTGTCACCGAAGGCGCCATGGTCACCGACAATCAGGAGCTGGCGCGCCTGACGGCGCCGCCGCAGATCCCCGGCCAGCCGCAAAGACCCGGCCCGCAAGGCCCGATCTCGCTGAAGGCGCCCGCGCCAGGCCTCGTCACCGAAGTGCGCACCATCGTCGGCGCGCCCGCCTCGCCGCAGGCCGGCCCGATGTTCCGCATCGCCGTCAACAACGAGATCGAGCTCGACGCCCAGGTCCCGGCGGTGCACATGCCCAAGCTCAATCCCGGCGCGACCGTGCGCATCAGCCGCGATGACGCGCCCGACTTGATCGGCCGGGTCCGGCTGGTCGCGCCCGAAATCGACCGCACCACGCAGCTCGGCCGCGTCCGCATCAGCGTCACCAACAATCCATCGCTCAAGGTCGGCGTGTTTGCCCGCGCCTCGATCGACGCCAAGCGAAGCTGCGGCGTCTCGATCCCCAAGACCGCGATCGACCATCTCACCATTCAGGTCGTCAAAAACAATATTGTCGAGACGCGCAAGGTACGGGTCGGGCTGTCGTCCGACAGCGCGACGGAAATCCTGGAAGGCCTCGAGGTCGGCGAAATCGTCGTGGCCGACGCCGGGTCTTCGCTCCATGACGGCGACCAGATCAAGACCATGTTCGCCGATGAACTCGATCGCACGCGGGTACGCTGATGGCTCTCAATATCTCGGCTTGGTCGATCCGCAATCCGCTGCCGTCGGTCGTCTTCTCGATCATCCTCCTGGTCCTCGGCTGGGTGTCCTTCACCAAGCTCGCCGTGACGCGGCTGCCTTCGGCCGACATTCCCGTGATCTCGGTCGTGGTGTCGCAGTTCGGCGCCGCACCCGCAGAACTCGAATCCCAGGTCACCAAGACGGTTGAAGACGCCGTCTCCGGCGTCGAGGGTGTCAGGCACATCACCTCCTCGATCACCGACGGCGTGTCAGTGACCACCATCCAGTTCGCGCTGGAAACCAACACCGACCGCGCGCTCAACGACGTCAAGGACGCGGTGACGCGGGTACGATCGAACCTGCCGCAGAACGTCACCGAGCCGCTGATCCAGCGCGTCGACGTCATCGGCCTGCCGATCGTCACCTATGCCGCGATCTCGCCCGGCAAGACGCCGGAGCAGCTCTCCTATTTCGTTGACGACGTGGTCAAGCGCGCGCTGCAGGGCGTGCGCGGCGTCGCCCAGGTCGAGCGCATCGGCGGTGTCGAGCGCGAGATCCTGGTCTCGCTCGATCCGGACCGGATGCAGGCGATGGGGCTGACCGCGGTCAATGTCAGCCAAAGCCTGCGCGGCACCAATGTCGACGTCGCCGGCGGCCGCGCCGAGATCGGCAAGAACGACCAGGCGATCCGCACGCTTGCGGGCGCGAAGACACTGGGCGATCTCGCCGGCACCATGATCCCGCTGTTCGGCGGCGGTGAGGTCCGGCTCGACGATCTCGGCACCGTCACCGACACCATCGCCGACCGCCGCACCTTCGCCCGCTTCAACGGCGAGCCGGTGGTCGCGCTCGGCATCAAGCGATCCAAGGGCGCCAGCGATGTGAAAGTGGCCGAGGCCGTGCAGAAGCGCATCGACGCGCTGAAGGCCGCCTATCCCGACGTCGACCTGAAGGTGATCGACACCTCGGTCGAATATACCAACGGCAATTACCACGCGGCGATCTCGACCCTGTTCGAAGGCGCCATCCTTGCCGTCATCATCGTGCTCCTGTTCCTGCGGGACTTGCGCGCCACCATCATTGCCGCGATCTCGCTCCCGCTGTCGATCTTCCCGGCGTTCTGGGCGATGGACCTTCTCGGCTTCTCGCTGAACCTCGTCAGCTTCCTCGCCATCACGCTGTCGACAGGTATTCTCGTCGACGACGCCATCGTCGAGATCGAGAACATCGTCCGGCACATGAACATGGGCAAATCGCCCTACCGTGCCGCGCTCGAGGCCGCCGACGAAATCGGCCTCGCGGTGATCGCGATCTCGCTGACGATCATTGCGATCTTCGCGCCAGCGAGCTTCATGTCGGGCATCGCCGGACAGTTCTTCAAGCAGTTCGGCATCACCGTCTCGGTGCAAGTGTTCTTCTCGCTGCTCGCGGCGCGCTTCGTCACGCCGGTGCTGGCCGCCTACTTCCTCAAGCACCATGCGCACGAAGAGCCGCCGCCCGGCCGCGTGCTGCGGGCCTATCACAGGATCGTGGCCTGGTCGGTGAAGCACCATTTCATCACCGTGCTGATCGGCTTCGGGGTGTTCGCCGCCTCAATCTGGAGCATCACGCTGCTGCCGCAGGGCTTCCTGCCGGCGCAGGACAGCGCGCGCTCGCTGCTGGCGCTCGAGCTGCCGCCGGGCACCCAGCTTGCCTACACCGAGAAGGTCACCGAGGACATCGTCGCACGCCTGCGCAAGCGGCCGGAGGTGAAGAGCATCTTCGTCGATGGCGGGCGCGTCCCGCCGGGCACCCAGGAAGTCCGGCGCGCCTCTCTGATCATCAACTACACGCCCAAGGACAGCCGCGACATCACCCAGCGCGAGCTCGAATTCTCGATCAGCCAGGAGCTGGAGAACGTTCCCGACATCCGCTTCTGGTTCCTCGACGAGAACGGCCTGCGCGCCATCTCGCTGGTCGTGACCGGCGTCGACGCCAACATCGTCAACAACGTCGCCAGCGAGCTCGCGACGCAGATGAAGCGGATTCCGACGATCTCCAACGTGATCTCGGAAACCACGCTCGAGCGGCCCGAGCTGCGCATCGAGCCGCGCGCAGATCTCGCCGCGCGCCTCGGCGTCTCCACGGAAAGCCTGTCGCAGACCATCCGCGTCGCCACCATCGGCGATGTCGGGCCCGCGCTCGCCAAGTTCGACGTCGGCGACCGCCTGGTGCCGATCCGCGTTCAGCTCGAGGACGCCGCGCGCGGTAATCTGAGGACGCTCGAACAGCTGCGCGTGCCGCTCGGCGAGCGCGGCGAGAAGGGCGGCGTGCCGCTCTCGGTCATCGCCGACGTCAAGCTCGACCAGGGTCCGACCAGCATCAACCGCTACGATCGTGAGCGGCAGGCAACCGTCGCCGCCGACCTCGTCGGCTCCGCCGCGCTCGGCGACGCGACCAAGAAGATCTACGACCTGCCGGTGATGAAGAGCCGGCCGAAGGGCGTGAAGGTCTCGCCCTCCGGCGACGCCGAAAGCCTGAACGAGCTGTCCGACGGCTTCGCCACTGCAATCACCGCGGGCCTGATGATGGTCTACGCCGTGCTGGTGCTGCTGTTCGGCACCTTCCTGCAGCCGATCACCATCCTGTTCTCGCTGCCGCTCTCGATCGGCGGCGCCATCGCCGCACTGCTCATCACCGGTAAGCAGCTCACCACGCCGGTCTGGATCGGCATCCTGATGCTGATGGGTATCGTCACCAAGAACGCGATCATGCTGGTGGAATTCGCCATCGAGGCGATCCGCGCCGGCAAGCCGCGCGAGGAAGCGATGATCGACGCCGGCATGAAGCGCGCGCGCCCGATCGTGATGACCACGATCGCGATGGCCGCGGGCATGACGCCGAGCGCGCTCGCGGTCGGCGCCGGCGGCGAGTTCCGCTCGCCGATGGCGCTCGCGGTGATCGGCGGCCTGATCTTCTCGACCATCCTGTCGCTGGTGTTCGTGCCCGCGATGTTCATGGTGATGGACGATCTCGGCGCCCTGATCTGGCGATTCGCAAAGCGCCTGATCGTGCACAGCGAGGATGCCGACACCGCCGATCATCACGGCACGGCGCCGGATAAAAAGGGCATGGTACACCCCGCGGCGGAGTAGCCGTGATACGGACGTCGACAGCTCAAGCTGGTTCAGCGAGCGGCGTCAGCGAACCCGACGTCGCAGGAGATCGTCTCCGCTACGAAGCGTTCAAGCGCACCGGTCGCGCCGTCCGAACGACGAAGCGGTTTAGCCGATCCCCTACTCGTTCCGCGCGATGGCCGTCAGCTTGGTCATGTTCCGCAGCAGGATGCGGCCGCGCTGGAGATCGAGGATCGCCTCCTTGCGCCACGCCTGAAGCTGGCGGTTGACGCTCTCGCGGGCCGCGCCGACGAAGATGCCGAGCTGCTCCTGCGAGATGTGGACCTCCGAGCCGAAATCGGCGGCGAGCGCGCAGAGCCGCCGCGCCAGCCGCACCGGCAGCGGTTGCAGCATGGATTCTTCCATGCGCTCGCTCTGCCAGCGGATGCGCTGGCACAGCAGCGCGATGATTTTGATTGCGACCTTCGGCTCGCGTTCGAGGAAGCTGAGAAAATCTTCGCGCCGCAGCACGAACAATTCACTGGCTTCGCCTGCGGTCGCATCCGCAGTCCGGCTCTGGCCGTCCAGCACCGCGACCTCGCCGAACAGGTCGCCCGACCCCATGAAGTTCAGGGTCAGACGGCTGCCGTCGGAGACGCCGGTCTCTATACGGACCTGGCCCCGGCGCACGCCGAACAGCGCGTCCCCCGCATCGCCCTTCTGGAACAGCACCTCGCCATTCCCCAGATGCTGGGTGTGGCAGAGATTCGACAGCCGCTGGAGCTCGTCTGCGCCGAGATCGGCGAACATCGCGTTCATCTTCAGGATGACCGCAAATTCGGCCTGCTTGCTCATTTCAATGTCCTTGTGAATTTCCTTAGCCAGTTTCCCTGGCAAATCGCTTGGAACCATCAAATCAGGATCGCGTAATACCGCGCCGGGGAAGTGTGTCATAAGTCACATAACTTTGCAGCACCCCCTGACTATTTTTACGTGCTTGGAGCCGCTTCCCGTCCGGGGATAAACTCAGGCGCAAAGGACGGATGCATAGGACGGTCATCTGCGGGATTCGCCGCCGATTGTCCGTCGTTGGAAAGTCGACATGAGAGCAGTGAAATTCGCCGGCGCGGCGATAGCCGCCGTCATCATCGTGATCGGGCTTCTCCTCGTGATCGGGATTCCCTCGGGATTCCTGACCACGACGATTGCCTCGCGGGTCGAGAGCGCGACCGGTTATCGCCTGTCCATCGACGGCACCACGAAGATCAGCCTGTGGCCGACGCTGAACGTCACGCTCAACGATCTCACGCTTCAGGACCCGAAGGACCGCAGCGGCATCACGCGCCTGACGGTCGACAGCGTGCAGGCCGACATGTCGCTCTCGAGCGTATGGTCGGGCAGCCCGAAGATCAGCGAACTCGTCGTCACCCATCCCGTGCTCCACCAGCCGCTGCTGCGTGAGCGACTGCCGAATGCCGGCACCGCGTCGAAGCCGCTGGCGCTCGACACCGGTGGTGCGACCATCGACCGCGTCAAGATCATCGACGGTGAAGTCGCGTTCGCGCGCGTGCGCGACCGTGTCGAGGGCCGCATCAGCGCCATCAACGCCGACGCCGTCGTTGGCCGCGACCGCAAGGTCGACATCGCCGGCACCGCGCGGGTTGGCGATCACCCGACCAAGTTCGACATCAAGGCGTCGACGCCGGCGCCGCCGGCCGACCGGCCGACCATTCCGGTGGATTTCGCCATCGACATGCCCGATGTGCTGAAATCCCAGCTCACCGGTCATGCCGAGATGCGGCTGAGCGGCGATGTCGTGATGATCAACGGCGTGAACGGCAGGCTCGGCGACGGCGCCTTCAACGGCTGGGCCTCGGTCGATATTGCGAGCAAGCCCCTGGTCAAGGTCGATCTCGACTTCCAGCGGCTCGCGATTCCGGTGGCGAAATCGCCGGAGGGCACGTCGGGACAGCCCTGGAGCAATGCACCGATCGACGTGTCCGGGCTCAATTATGTCGACGCACAGATCAGAATCTCCGCGAACGAGGCCGTGATCGGCGATACGCGCCTCGCGCCGCTGGCGCTCGATGCGAAGCTCGCCGGCGGCGTGCTGAAGGCCGGCACCGCCAATCTCGGCGCCTATGACGGCCAGGTCTCGGGCGAGGTGATCCTGGATGCCACAAGCGGTGCGCCGAGCTTTGCCATGCATTCCGATCTCGTCGGCGTGCGCGCATTGCCGCTGCTCCAGGGCCTTGCCGAGTTCGACCGGATCGACGGCAAGCTGCAGGCCAAGCTCGCGCTGCGCAGCGCCGGCACCAGCCAGCGCGCGCTGATGGCGAACATGCAGGGCACGGCCTTCGTCAATTTCCAGGACGGCGCCATCCGCGGCATCAATATCGCGCAGATGGTCCGCTCGCTGACATCGGGCACGCTGTCCGGCTGGCAGGACAGTGAGGCCCAGAGCACGGATCTGTCGCAGCTCTCGGCGTCCTTCCGCATCGACAAGGGTCAGGCGGTGACGACCGATCTCAATCTGATCGGACCGCTGGTGCGCGTGACCGGCGCCGGCACCATCGCGCTCGACACCAAGATGATGGGTTTTCGCGTCGAGCCGAAGCTCGTGATGACGACCGAAGGCCAAGGCCGCACGTCGGAGCCGGTCGGCTTCGGCATTCCCGTGATGATCCAGGGCAGCTGGTCGCAGCCGCGGATCTACCCAGACATGGCCGGCATGCTGGACAATCCGGATGCCGCCTATGCCAAGCTGCGCGAGATGGGCAAGGGCCTGTTCGGCCCTGACGGCGCCGGGCTCGGCAATATCCTGGGCAGCCTCGGCTTGGGCGGCACCGCCGCGCCGGGCGGCGGCAACGCCAATCCGCAAACCCAGCAGCCGGGACAGAACAACCCGCTCGGCGGTCCGCTGGGCGAGGCGATCGGCAATTTGATCCAGCAGGGGCTCTCCAGCGGCGCGGGGACCAGCACCGGCACCGGCCGCAGCCGCGGCCTGCCGGCAACGCCGTCCACCCCCACTCCGCAGGCCTCTCCAGCGCCCCCGACCCAGGACGACCCGGCGGTGGTGCAGCAGGACAGCCAGCCGATGAACGACGTGCTGCGACAGCTCTTTAATCGATGATTGGCCGACCAACGCACTGGACTCCACGCCAATCCCTACATCGGCCTCCCCGTCCGCCGCTTCATCCGAAGGGATGAGGCCGCGACAATTCACGACCCTTTCGGCCTAGCCCGGCGTCGACAGCGGGTAACCACGCTGGCCGGTCGACTGGTCGCAGGACCGTCTCCTGGCCCGAATTGTGGTAGAAGGGCGCCTGGACCGGTACGGCCCGTAGCGCCGGCGTCGATGACGGCGCGAGAGGATCTGGATGGCGGGAGCGAAAGACAAGACACGGTTTCTGCGCGAGGGCCTGTTCGCCAAATACGTCGTCTCCCTCGTCGGCCTCGTCGTGTTTGTCCTCGCCGTCAACGGCGCGATGGAGACCTGGATCTCCTATCGCGCCACCAAGACCCAGCTGACCGACGGGCTCGACGACAAGGCGCAAGGAGCCGCCCGGCGGATCGAGCAGTCGATCTCCGAGCTCGAGCGCCAGATCAGTTGGGTGACGCGGGCAAGCCAGGACACGCTCGAGAAGCGCCGCGCCGACTACGCATCGCTCCTGCACCAGGTCTCGGTCGTCAATCAGCTGTTCCAGCTCAACGGCGAGGGACGCGAGGTGCTGCGCGTCTCGCGCCAGTCGACCACGACCGGCGGCAACGCCGACCTCTCCCGCGACATGCGCTTCACCGACACGGTTGCCCGCGGCGTCAGCTACGCGCCGGCCTGGTTCTCCGACCGGACGCCGATGATGTCGATCTCGGTGGCGCATTCCGGCTTCAATGCCGGTGTCACCGTGGCCGAAATCGACCTCAGCTTCCTCTCCGACTTCCTGTCCGACGCCCAGGTCGGCAAGGCCGCGTTCGCCTATGTGGTCGATCCGCGCGGCCGCGTGCTGGCGACGTCGTCGAAAGGGCCCGATGTCGGCAAGGACCTGTCGAAGCTGCCGCAGGTGGCGGCGGCGATTGCGCCCGGCCGCGAGCCCGACACCTCGGGCACCGACTTCAACGGCCATGCGGTGATGAGCGCCGCCAGCACCGTGCCGAAGCTCGGCTGGAACGTGATGTTCGAGCAGCCGACGACGCAGGCGCTGATGCCGATCCGCGACCAGCTCGTGCGCATCGCGCTGTTGATCGGCATGGGCCTGATGGTCGCGATCCTCGCCGGCACGCTGCTCGCCCGCCGCATGATCATCCCGATCACGGCGCTGCGCGACGGCGCGCACAAGCTCGGCGAAGGCGATTTCAGCCACCGCATCGACGTCCACACCTCCGACGAGCTCGAAGACCTCGCCGGCCAGTTCAACCGCATGGCCGGCCAGCTCCAGGAAACCTATTCGGACCTGGAGACCAAGGTCGAGGAGCGCACCCGCGATCTCGCGCAGTCGATCAACGAGCTCAAGGCGCTGGAAGAGGTCGGCCGCGCGGTCGCCTCCTCGCTCGATCTCAACGCCGTGCTGCCGACCATCGCGGCGCGCGCGATCGAGATCACCCATGCCGATGCGGTGCTGATCTACGGCTTCGATGCCGAGACGCGCCGCTTCAACCTGATCGAATCCAACGGCATCGACAAATCGGCCGACGGCGCGCATGTCACGATCCAGCAGGGCGCGAACATCCTGAGCGATGCCGCCGAGAGCGGCGAGCCGATCGCGATTGCCGATCTCGACCGGGCCTCCGAGCAGCCGCTGCGCGACGTCGCGGTCGATGCCGGCTTCCACTCGGTGCTGGTGGTGCCGCTGGTGGACCAGCAGGGCACGCTCGGCTCGCTGGTGGTGCTGCGCCGGGCCGGCGGCGAGTTCGCCGGAAGCCTCACCGGCCTGATGCGCACCTTCGCGAACCAGGCCGTGCTGGCGATGCGCAACGCGCGGCTGTTTACCGAGGTCGATCACAAGGGCCGCGAGCTCGCCGCGGCACATAACACCGTGCAGCAGCAGGCGGCAAAGCTCCAGGAGCAGACCGAGCAGCTTCGCAACTGGAACCGCTCCCTGGAAGAGCGCGTCGAGAAGCAGCTCGGCGAGATCAGCCGCATCAAGCGGCTCGAACGATTTCTCGCGCCGCAGGTCGCCCAGCTCATCGCTTCGTCGGATGGTCATGACTCGTTGCTCGACAGCCATCGCCGCGAGGTCACCGTGCTGTTCTGCGATTTGCGCGGCTTCACCGCCTTCACCGAGGCGACCGAGCCGGAAGAGGCGATGAACGTGCTGCGCGAATATCACGCGGCGCTCGGCAAGCTGATCTTCAAATACGAGGGCACGCTCGACAAATATGCCGGCGACGGCGTGATGATCCTGTTCAACGCGCCGATCCAGTTCGAGGACCACACGCGGCGCGCGGTCCAGATGGCAGTGGAGATGCGCGACACGATCGGCCCGCTGACCGAGAAGTGGCGCAACCGCGGGCACACGCTCGGCTTCGGCATCGGCATCGCGCTCGGCTATGCCACGCTCGGCCAGGTCGGCTTCGAGCAGCGGCTGGAATACGCCGCGATCGGCAGCGTCACCAACCTCGCCTCGCGTCTCTGCGACGAAGCCAAGGCCAACCAGATCGTGGTCAGCCGCCGCGTCTACGGCATCGTCGAGCCCTGGGTCGAAGCCCGCGCGCTCGACGACCTCGTGCTCAAGGGGTTCAATCACCCGGTGCTGGCGATGGAGATTTTGTCCTGGCGCGAGCAGGTGGAGAACGTGGTGGATGCGTCCGCAGCGCGGCGGAGAGGGTAGCCAACAACAAAAAAGTCGAAAACAACCCCATGCACAGTAGACGGGGTCCGCAAGATCAATGACTTACGCGGGTGCGGGAGTGGTTTGACACGTCGGGCAAAACACCGGCGGAATGGTATCATCTCCCACACCCTCCCACGAACCACATCCCTCTCCCTGCGACTAACGATCGCCTCGGGGTCGAGGCTCGATTTCGGATGGAGACGATCGTGGCGTTTGCCTTGCCTTCGCGCGCGTATGATTTGCAGATGCTGGACCGTCCCGCTGATCGTGCGCGCGATCACGGTTGGGTCTATGGCCTGCCGCCGGGCATCAGCAGCGAGCAATGGCCGCTCGATCTCGTCACCGGCTTTCCGCTGATGCACGGCTTCACCTTGAAGCTGCCGGAAGACTATCGCGTGCATGGCGAGGACATCGTTGCGGTCTCGTTCTTCGCCACCGCGCCCGACCACAATGACGGCGGTGCGCCCGATGATCCCGAGATTCGCGAGGCCGTGGCGGCGCGACCAGCGCATCCGCGGCTTTCGCGCATGACCGATATTCTCGACTACGAATATGCAGCGTTGCTGCTGACCAAGGCCGAATATGAGGGCGCATTCGCGGCGCCGCCGGCACCGCTTCCGCTTGCGACAGCCGATCGGCCGCGCTGGCTCGACGTCGGCGGCGCCAGTGCCTTCTTCGAGGCCGCCGCGCCTTACGCAAAAAAGATGTTTGCCGCGCAGCTGCGCGCCGATCTCAGCGAGACCCGCGCGATCGCGCTTGTGCCACGCGCGACCGATCCCAATGCCGGCAAGGGCCCGCAGGACGAGCACACCCGACAAAACCCGCCGACTGGTTATCAGCCCTACTATTACTATGTCGGCGGCGTGCCGAGCCGCGACAATTTCCGCCTGCATGACTGGGGCAAGGATCACGCGCACAACCATCTCGGCGGCACCATGCGGCCGTGCCAGGCGGTGCCGGAGATGAGCCCGTTCTACATCGAGTTCGAGGAATATTTCGGCGGCTACAATTTCGGCGGCGGCAACGCGCAGCTCGACTTCAAGGACATGAAGTTCGACTGGGCGTGCGGCTGATCACGCCCCGCGCTTCGGCCCGATCGCCTCGAAGCCGACCTTCTGCTCGTCGCTCAAGTCTGCCTCGAAATCGTCGAGCGCGTCGCCGACGCCCTTCACTGCCTGCAGCATCGTCTCCAGCCGCGCCTTCACGGCCGTGAGGCGGGCCTGCGGCGTTGCGGCCGCATGGGTCGGGCAGGCGCTGAGCGTCTCCATGGTGCGCAGCGTAGTGTCCTGGAGCACCTCAAGCCGGGCGCGAGCGGTGTCGTCGAGCCTCAGCGTGGACGCGATCTCGCCGGCGGGCCATTGCTGCTGCACGAGCTGCTCGTATTGCCGCTGCGCCTGCACATCATAGCGGGGATCGTAGCCGGCCTCGCACGCGGCTGGCGTCTGCGCATCCTTGCGCTGGCCGGCCGCAAGCGCGGCACGGCGCTCGTTGGCCAGCGCGTCGAGCTTTGCCTTCTGGCCGGCATCGAGGAGATCGACGAATTTTGCGAGCGGCGGCGCGATTGCGTCCGTCGCCTTGATCATGGCCGCGAGGCGCGTCTGCATCAGGCCGAGGCGCTCCGCGGCGGTCGCGGGGACCTGCGTCAGGCAGGCCGTGCGAATGGTGTCGCGCGCAGCGACCCAGGCGGTCGCGAGCTCATCGAGCGCTGTGCGCTGCAATTCGTTCGGCTGCACCAGGGCGACGATACGGTCGACCGGCAGGCCGCCGGTGTCGCTGGCATCGCAAACGGCCTCGACCGAAGGGACCTTTCGCGCGCGCCTGCCTTGCGGCGCTGTGTAGGCGGCGAACTCCGTGGCCGCATAGGGCGCGAAGATCGCGGCGTAGATGTCGCCATAGCCATAGAGCGAGAGGCTGGTCGTATCGCCCAGGATGATCGCGGTGGTGAGGTCGTCATGCGCGAACGGCCAGAACACCGGGCCCGCCCAGCCATAGCTGCCATCGGGGTGGCGCCACCAGCCCTGCGGGCGACGGCCACCGTGCCAGCCCGACAGCGCAGCTTGCGCCGTAAGCGCCGCACGCAGGATGTAGGGGTTGGCCGGCTGGCCGCGTTCGGCGCCGCGAGGATCCTGCGACCTCAGCGCGGCGGAGCGGTATCGGCCGCCCCGTACCGCCATGCGCGCATGGCGCAGGCGAGTCATGCCGATCACGTGGCCCACGGCAAAGCGCGCGACACCGAGCGGACCACCGCGCAATCCGAACTGTGCCTCGGCCTTATTCGGCAGCAGCACTGCCGCAATCACAAGAGTAGCGCCCGCCAGCGCCAGTCCCATGCGTCCGGACATGAAAGCGGACCTGACCACCTTGGCCTCCTCCCAGCGGCAAGCGCGCACTACGACGCATCACAATGACGCGCTGGGGAACCGAATGTTCCGGAGAGACGGAGGGCAAAGCGTCGCAACGCGCACCGGCGTTGCCGATGCGGTCTCACTCCGCCTTCCGCGGCACCACAAAAGTCTGGCCGGGATAGATCAGGTTGGGGTTGTGGATCTTGCCCCGGTTGGCGTTGTAGATCACCGCGTAGCGGGCGCCGTCACCGTAAGCGAGCCTGCTGAGCGCCCACAGGCTGTCGCCGCGGGAGATGACCCGGTTGCCGCCTGCTTCGGCCGGTGCGCCGCTGATGGCGTCCGCCGGCGACGCCGATGCAACGGTCGTGGCCGCGGGCGCTCGCGCCATCACCCTGGGTTTCGGTGCACCGATAAATCTCGGCTGAACCGTGGGCCTGTCATGCGCCGATGCCTGGCGCGCCGATGCCGACGGCAGGGATGCCACGACATCAGACTTGTCGTCGGACTTCTCGGCCTGCTTCAGCTCCAGCTTCGCGGCCGGTGCCGGGCGCGCGGGCGGCGGCGCGGCTTCGGCGATGGTCACCGGCATGCTGCGGCCCGACTGCGTCACGGTACCGTCAGGCGCTTTCGCCCGCAGGGTCAGCTCATAGGAGCCGGCGGGAAGCTGCGGCGGGGTCATCACGAACTGGCCCGAGGCATCGGCGACAACCGTATCGAGCGGCTTGCCGTCGCGCAGCAGCTCGACCTGTGCACCCGGCGCGGCCCGACCCGCGATCACCGCCGCCTCGCCGTGATCGTCGACGCGCGCGACGTCGAACCGCGGGCCGGCATCGGTCGTGGCCGCCGGCGGCTTGGCCGGCACGAGATCGGCCAGCGCCATGGCCTGCTTCTGCGTCTCGGCCAGCGCATCGACCTTCGGCGCGGAGGCTGGGGGCGCCGATGGTGCAGGCGGCGCGGCGGCGGCGAGCTTTGGCTCGTCCGGCTTCGGCTCTGGCTTGGTCTCGGCCTTGGCTTCGGGCGTTGCCTCCGGCTTGGCGGCGACGGCGATCTCGGTCTGCGCGCCGCCCGGCAGCAGGCGGCGCAGCTCGGTGGGACCGATCACCAG
Organism: Bradyrhizobium sp. MI1.7; assembly: GCF_055811795.1. Classification (NCBI taxonomy): domain Bacteria; kingdom Pseudomonadati; phylum Pseudomonadota; class Alphaproteobacteria; order Hyphomicrobiales; family Nitrobacteraceae; genus Bradyrhizobium; species Bradyrhizobium sp. MI1.7. Next base: position 9,767 of record NZ_JBVVPO010000025.1, on the reverse strand, counting down.
CAGGGTGCCGCCCACCGCGAGCAGGCAGAATGCAATGAAGGCCTTGGAAGCGGTGATCATCAGACAATGAACCCTTGGATCGCAAATCAACCGAAGCCGGCAAATTGCGCCGATTTGGCTGCGTCAGCAAGTCGATCATTGGGATGATGCACCTTTCGTTCCGGCACGCCCGGCATGAACCGGCGGGGCACCGACGGCGTCAAATCACCGAGGCCGCATCGCGGTCATTTCTTGAGGATTTTTTTCCGTGACCGCATTTTGCCGTCCTGCACCATGGCTGGCGCTTGTCTTGACACTGGCCGCCTCTCCGGCGCTCGCCGCATCCGGCCCGCCGCCGGACTACATCCTCACCAACAATGCCGGCCTCGCCTTCACCTCGCCCGATGGCGCCACCAGGATCGAGCAGTACATGAAGGACGGCGGGGATTGGGACGTCAAATGGCAGGTCTGGGCTCGCCGCGGCGAGCAGATGACGGAGCTGAAGCCCGAGCAGGGCTACGGGGCCGGCTTCCGCTTCACCGGCGACTCGCAATGGCTGGTGCGGATGCAGAAGACCGGCTCGGGCGAGCAGGACCTCTATCTCTACCATGTCGAGAAGGGCGCCTTCGCGAGCGCGACGAAGAAGCCGCTCAGCGATCTCGCCTGGGCCTATTTCTACGGCCGGCCGGAGACGAAGAGGTTCGCCAAGCTCGACTTCCACATCTCGGCCAATCTCATGGAGGGTACGGAAGAGGCCTATCGCTCGCTCGGCATGGACTGGCCCAACAACCGCTACCTCGTGATCTCGCTGTCGGGCGAATATGACAATCATCCCAAGAACGTCGCCATGAAGGGACTGGGCGGCTGGCATTGCCGCTATGATCTCGAGACCGGAAAGTTCGACGTGCCCGAGACGTTCGCCAAGAAGAATGCGGAAGCCTTGAGGTGGGAAATCCGCCGGTGATCCCCCGGAATCGCGTCACCGTAAATCCAGCCAGCGGAGCTCCCGCCGATCGAGGGAAATCAACCCTCTGATTCCGTTCCGATTCATGTTTTCCTAACCCTTACTGGTAACGGGCTCTTGTCGGTTTTGCTGCATCTTGCATCCCACGGGAGGGCTGGATGGGCACATCAATCCGATGGACCACGCGCATGCGCGCGTTGCTCCGCCGTTGGCAGGGCGCGCCGCTGACGTGGCTGATCGCCGGCGGCTTCGTGCTGATGGTCGCGATGGCCATCGGCACCGCGCTCACCGTCGATCGTTTCCGGCAAAATGCAATCGAGAGCGGCCGCGACAGCCTGGAAAACTCCGTGCGCATGCTCGCCCGGCATTTCGACCGCGAATTCGCCGACTTTGCGGTGCTCCAGAAGAGCGTCATCGCCGAGCTTGAAAGTCACGGCATCGCATCCGCCGATCTCTTCCGCAGCGAGATGGCCACGCTGGCCATGCACGAGGTGCTGCGCGCAAAGGCCAGCGGCTGGTCCGACGTCGCCGGCGCCAACGTGTTCGATTCCAACGGCGTGCTGATCAACTCGTCGCGGCGCTGGCCGGTCGCCGATATTTCGGTCGCCGACCGCGGCTACTTCAATCGCCTCAGGAACGATCCGGCCTCGCAGGAAGAGATCGAGGTCGTGCCCGGCCGGCTCGGCAACGGAGCTGCGATCGTGTTCGCGCGGCGTGTCTCCGGTCCCCACGGCGAATTCCTCGGCATGGTGTCGCGGGCCATTTCGCCGGAGCAGCTCGAATCCTTCTTCGCCTCGGCCGGGCTCGGCGAGGAATCCTCGATCGCGATGCACCACCAGAATGGCCAGCTGCTCGCGCGCGTTCCGCATGTCGACACGATGATCGGACAGAATTTTCGCAACGGCACGCGCGAGCAGATGGCGGTGTTCGAGCGCACCTTCGTCACGACGCAGCTCGCCAGCCCGATCGACGGCAAGGACCGCATCGTCGCCGCGCGCCTCCTGACCGGTGAGCCGCTGGTCGTGGTCGCGACCAAATCGCTGGACGCGACGCTGGCCACCTGGCGGACGCAGACAAAATTCTTCGTCGCCGTCGCCGTGCTGTCGATCGGCCTGCTCGTGCTCACGCTGTTCCTGATCTTCCGCCAGATGACGCGCAGGCTCGCCGCGGAGAAGCAGCAGCTCGACACCGCGATGAACACCATGACGCAAGGCCTGTTGATGTTCGACCAGGACGAGCGCCTGATCGTCTGCAACCGGCGCTACATCGAGATGTACGGACTGTCGGCCGACGTGGTGAAGCCCGGTGCCTATTTCCGCGACGTGATCCAGCATCGCTATGACACCGGATCGTTCCACGGTGACGTCGCGTCCTATTGCGACGACATTCTGAGCAATACCGGGCGAACCCAGAGCGCCGTCGTCGAGACCGCGGACGGCCGCCTGATCGAGATCAAGAACCAGCCCGGCGCCGCCGGCGGCTGGCTCGCGACCCACGACGACGTCACCGAACGCATCCGCGCCGACGAGCGCATCGCGCATATGGCGCATTACGACGCGCTGACCGACTTGCCCAACCGCGTGCTGATGCGCGGCCATCTGGAGCGCCGCATCGCGGAGCTTGCCCAGGGCCAGCCGTTCGCGATCCTCTACATCGACGTCGACGAATTCAAGGGCGTTAACGATTCGCTCGGCCACGAGGTCGGCGACGAGCTGCTCCGCCAGGTCGCCAACCGCCTGCGCGCCTGCGTCAGCGGCAACGACCTCGTTGCGCGCCTGGGCGGTGACGAATTCGCCATCGTCAAGGCCGGCACCAGCGACCGGACCGAGCTGACGGCGCTGGCGGAAAATATCCTGAAAGCGCTGCGTACGCCCGTGGACTGCAAGGGCCAGGAGATCCCGACCGATGCCAGCATCGGCATCGCGATCGCGCCCGATCACGGCGACAATCTCGACGATCTGCTCAAGCGCGCCGATCTCGCGATGTATGCCGCGAAGTCCGAGGGCCGCCGCACCTTCCGCCTCTTCGTGCCCGAATACGACGCCAAGGCGCGGCTGCGCCGCCAGCTCGAGCTCGACCTGCGCCAGGCCCTCGCCCGCGGCGAGTTCGAGGTGCATTACCAGCCGCTGGTCGATCTCGCGGCCAATGTGGTCAACGGCTGCGAGGCGCTGCTGCGCTGGCGCCATCCCGAGCGCGGCATGATCTCGCCCGTCGATTTCATTCCGGTCGCGGAAGAGACCGGACTGATCGGCGAGATCGGCGAATGGGTGCTGAAGCAGGCCTGCACCGAGGCCGCGAGCTGGCCCGGCGATATCCACATCGCGGTCAACGTCTCGCCAGTGCAGTTCCGCGCCAGGACGCTGGCGCTCAAGGTTGCAGCCGCGCTCGCGGAGTCAGGACTTGCGCCCGGACGGCTCGAGCTCGAGGTCACCGAGACCGTGCTCATCCGCGACGACGAGGAGGCGCTGACGATCCTCCAGCAGCTGCGCGAGCTCGGCGTACGCATCGCGCTCGACGATTTCGGCACCGGCTATTCGTCGCTGAGCTATCTGCACCGCTTCCCGTTCGACAAGATCAAGATCGACCGCAGCTTCATCAGCGACATCGGCCAGTCCGAGGATTCCTCTCCGATCGTGCAGGCGGTGGTGCACATGGCGGCCGCCCGCCACATGGCGACGACGGCCGAAGGCGTCGAGACCGAAGCCCAGCGCGAGGTGCTGCGGCAGCTCGGATGCAGCCAGATGCAGGGCTGGCTGTTCAGCCCCGCCGTGCCGGCGGCGAAGCTGAGGCAGCTGTTGTCGGCGCAGGCGGTGGCGGCTTAGCGCGGCCAGTCACCCCATCCCTCGCCGACGCCTCGCTACTTCTTCTTCGCCGGTCCGAAATCCGGTTGCCAGGCGGCTTCCTTGCGGCTCGGCGCCGCCGCGATCACCTTGGATTTTTCCTTCTTCGGCTTCTTGGTTTCGCGATTACCGCGTTGCTGACCCTTTGCCATGTCGCTCTCCGTTGGTTCGAGCTCGTCGAGCTCATCCGATTGCAGCAGCCGTCCACGAGGGGTGCAGACCCTGACGTCCATGTAGCCTTCGCGCAGCAGTTTTCGAGCGAGGCGCAGCGCGAACGTCGCCTTGCCGCGACCGAGATTGGAGCTGCCGTATTCGTTGGTCCCGCTGACCAGATACGGCACAATTGTTGCCCTAGCCATTGAAGATGGCGGCCGCGCCGACGAGAAGCAGAAGAAACCGCGGAACCATCACCGGCGGCACGATCCGATCCGCGAAGCGAACGCACGCCATCGAACGCTCCTGCGAAGCCTTCGGCGGGAGCACACGTGCCCCTCAGTCACCGGTCGAAGCCGTTGAGACGTGCGGTGATGGCAGCGACCCTACGCCCGCACCGAGCCAATAGCGAGGGTTAAAATGCTGCGGAAACAATGGCTGCTGTGACATCGTCGCTTGCCGGCCCGGCGACGATAGTACTGGCTATTGCCGCGGCGAGCGCGCATGGTCGTGACGGCCGGCACCGGTTGGGGCTTCACTTGCGAAAGGCAGGCGTGCATGACCATCCGCTCGCGGCGTGAAACCGTCACCTTCAGGCATCCGTTCCGCATCCGCGGCGTCGAGCGCATGTTGCCGGCCGGCGCCTATGAGGTCGTCACTGACGAGGAGGCGATCGAGGGCCTGACCTTCGCGGCCTATCGCCGCGTTGCCACGATGATCACCGTGCCCGCCGAAGGCCCCCGCGGAACCTTGGAGATGCTGTCGATCGGCTCGGTTGATCTTGCGAACGCGCAGGCCGCAGACGCGAGCGTGGCGAATGACTGACCGCACCGTCGATCTCGACAAGCACCGGGGCATGGCCGCGCAGAAGGCGACCGACCTGCGCCGCGCGCTGGCGGAGGTCGAGGCAAATGTCAGGGAACTGCGCGAGCGCGAGGCCGATCTCGAGAACCGTATGATGACGGTGCCCGCCACGTCCTGGCCGGAAGCGGCGGTGAAGGCGCGCCATCTGCTCAACCTCTATGCTGCGAGCCTGCCCGCCGAGGACACACGCCACCGCGCGCTGGTGGCGGCGCTGTTGGACGATTTCGTCCGGCTGTCGGGTGATGACTGAGACAAACGACGGCCGCCTGCAGTCTCGACGTGCGCCACGTTCCGGCCAGCCGGGAATCGGCGGCGATGATTTGAGGGGCATCGTGCCAAGCAGCAATCAGGTGACGGAGTAAGCCATGACATTGACCAGCGGCCGCTTTATCGGCCACGAATACGATCGGATGATCGTCCGGTTCTCGATGCATGACGGTGCCAGGGAGATTCCTTGCGCAATCTCGACCTCGGCGATGGACTACCTCGAGCCCAGCCCGCAGGTCAGGCCCGAGCAACGTGAGGCCCAGTTCACTCGCCTGCGGGATCGCATCGAAGCACGCGCGGCGAGCAAATATCGCGCGACGGAGTTCGAAGGCACGCCGCCCGGCATCGTGCTGCGAGGCATCGACTTCAGGCTATAGGGACCCGAGCCTTGACATCCGGCAGGGGCGGCTTGCGCTCAAAAGGCTTCTTCTTCGGCGGCGCGGGCAGCAATCCTTCGCGGATTGCCTGCTTCCGCGCGAGCTTGCGGGCGCGTCGAACGGCCTCGGATTTCTCGCGAGTCTTTCTCTCCGAGGGCTTTTCGTAGGAACGCCGCTGTTTCATTTCGCGGAAGACGCCCTCGCGTTGCATCTTCTTCTTGAGAACACGGAGTGCCTGCTCGATATTGTTGTCTCTGACGAGTACCTGCAATCGATCCTCCTCCTCGCTTGGGGCTGCAAATGCGACACGCCCTGCATGGCAGCCAATTGCGCAGGAGCTTCATTGCGAATTTTGAGGATAGCGCTGCGACATTCGTCGCCAGCTTCGGACAAGTCGATGCGCTTGTCACAGCGATGCAACTTCGCGCTGGCACGTGACCACTCCAGTGCAGCCCTGTCAATCGATAAAGCCTTGGCTGCACGTCGGCCGGATCGCGTGAAGCCTCTCGATCGAGGCGCCGGAGCTGCCTGGCTGAGCCAAATCGGCCTTGCCGTCCTTGCAGAAAATCGAACGAGACATATATCGGGGGCGTTCGATCAGCCGCTGTGCCTCGTTGAATGCGCCCGCGGGCACCTTTTCCAAAGACATCGACCGAGTTGAAAGCGTTCGCGCGATTGTCGCGCGCCAGCCCGTTCGATCCCCGGATCGAGCGGGTTTTGCCGGTTGCACAACGGAGTGAAGCATGAGCGCCAGGAAATCCGCCGAGCTGTCACCCGAAAGCATCGCGCGCTCCAATCGCAGGCGCCTCGCCGCCGAAGAGGGAGCACTTGCACTGGCAGACGTCGAAAGGCAGTCCATCGAGATTCGCAAGAACATGGCGCGGCTTCGAGAGGCGCGCGAAGCCAAGCAAGCGGCTGACGCAGCCCTTCAAGCGGCGTTGCCGGCACCCGCGGTCAAGAAGCGCTCGAGCAGAGCGGCGCGAAAGCCGTCTTCAACGCCGCCGACGGAGCAGCCATCGCTACCCGCGAACGGTTCATAGCCCCGGAGATCGGGCCTCAGGCGCGCGGGCTCACTTCGCCTGCTTTGCCGCCCGGATCTCGGCGAACTCGGCGTCGGGATGGGTGACGATGGTGGTGAACATGATGCCGCTGATGATGAGCGACCAAGCGGTGTTCCAATAGATCCAAAACACGTGCCAGCCTCCGGTTCGACCTCGTCCGCTTGCGGGATCAGCATAACGGCAAGGCGAGGCTGATGTTCCCGGCGCGAAATACAGCGCTATTTTTGTTTGGTCGGCGGCAGCGTGCGATCGGTTTGGCCGGTGTGGCGCTTTGCCACGACGTCCTCATCGTGCGGACCCTCGCGCGGGCGCGGCGGCGGCTTGGGCTGGCCTTTCTGGCCGCCATGCTTGCCGCCCATGTCGGGCTTGCCTTCGAGGTCATTTTCACGCGGCATATGGGTCAATGCACTCCCGCGGCATTGGTTCGCAATGCCGATGCGATGTTGTGCCTGTGAACGAGTTCATAGGATCGTCGCCGTTTGCAGTGCACGATCATGTGCGGGCCCCGGGGTTTCAAACAACGGATGGACTTGGCTTGATGCGGAAACGATTGGTCGCCTGGACCATTTTGACCTGCGCGCTGCTGGCGGTGGCCGTGTGGGGCCTGCTCGGGGCACCCAACACTGCGTCCGGCCCGCATCTGCCCTCCCGCAGCCAGACGGCCGCAGTGCGGTAGCCACCGCGCGACCGATACAATTTCGGCATCGATCGATCTTCAACCGGAACTTGGTAAGGCGGCACGGCTCCCGCTATCCTCCGGACAAAACGACAAGGCCGTAACGCTGTAAGGAGGAGCCCCATGCCGAGACCGACACGCCGCATCGCGCCACGCGCTGCGATCGCCACCACCCTCGCCTTCCTCACCCTCGTTTCTGGAGTCCGCCCCGGCATGGCCGAGACCTTCGCCTATGTCGGCAACGCCGACAGCAACGACATCAGCGTGTTCAAGCTGGCCGAGAGCGGCGAGATGACACCGGTGCAGACCGCCGCCTTCACCGGCGTCGACAAGCCCGGCTCGTCGACACCGCTCGCGATCACACCCGACCACCGCGTGCTGATTGCCGGCGTGCGCTCGCAACCATTCCTCGCGGTGAGCTTTGCGATCGATCCCAAGACGGGCCAGCTCAGCCCTCTCGGCAATGGTCCGCTTGCCGACAGCATGGCGAACATCGCCGTCGACAGCACTGGCAAATTCCTGTTCAGCGCCTCCTATGGCGGCAACAGGGTCGCGCTGAATCCGCTCAGCCCGAACGGCGTCGCCGGCGAGCCGAAGCAGGTGATTCCGACCGGGCTGAATGCGCACGCCTTCCTGCCCTCGCCCGACAACCGCTTCGTGTTCGCGACCAATCTCGGTTCGGATCAGGTGCTGACCTTCGCGTTCGATGCAGTCGCGGGCACGCTGGCGCCGAGCGATCCGCCGGTGACCAAGGTGCCGGAGAAATCGGGACCGCGGCACTTCGTGTTTCATCCCAACGGCAAGTTCGTCTATCTCGTCCATGAGCTGAACGGCGACGTCGCGGCGTTCAGCTATGAGGCCAAGAGCGGCGCATGGGACGAGATCCAGCGCACCACCGCGCTGCCGGAAGGCTTTACTGGCAAGCCCTGGGCCGCGGACATCCACATCACCCCGGACGGCCGCTTCCTCTACGCCTCCGAGCGCACCACCAACACGCTCGCCGGCTACAAGGTCGACGCAACAAGCGGCAAGCTGACCACGATCGGCAGCGTGCCGACGGAGAAGCAGCCGCGCGGCTTCCACATCGATCCGTCGGGGCGTTACCTCGCCGCAGTCGGCGAGCTCTCCGACAGCATGACGGTCTATGCTATCGACCAGAGCAGCGGCGCGCTCGCCAAGCTGAAATCCTATCCCACCGGCAAGAAGCCGAACTGGGTGGAGTTCTTGACGCTGCAGTGAGGCTACTTTCCTACCCTCCCCTGGAGGGGTCCGAGACGAGCGTAGCTCGCTCGTGGGTCGCTAGGCATTGAGCGAAGCGAAATGCGTAGCGGGGTGGGGTGACGGCCTCTCCGCCTCGCACACTGCCCGAGTGGAGAGATCACCCCACCCCGCTCGCGCTGCGCGCGATCGACCCTCCCCCTCCAGGGGAGGGTAAGAGACGGCGAACCTCTTCGTCCTTGCCACGACTAATCCAACAAGCGGCATCGCGCCGCCTGCGCTGCGGCATTCTCATCCGGCCGGCCCATGGTCCGCCGCGGTTGCTTCTGCTAACGATGAGGCCGTCAAGGCCCCAACCGGAATGACCGATGCGTTCATTGCCTGCGCGTTCCTTTCCTAAAAAACTCGTTGCTCTCGCCGGACTGGTTCTGCTGTCCGCCCAGCCCGCGCGCGCCGCCGATGACGACGCGCCCAAGGGGCCCGCGGTCACAGTGCTGAAGGTCGCAAAATCCTGCTTCTCCGACATCGTCGAGGCCACCGGCACGATCATCGCGCGCGAGGAGACCTCCGTGCGGCCGGAACGTCCCGGCCTGAAGGTCACGGACGTGCTGGCGGAAGCCGGCGACACCACCACGGCCGGCCAGGTGCTGGCGCGGCTGGCGCTGCCCGAAGGCGGCACGCTTCAGGTCACCGCCCCCGTGGCGGGCGTGATCGCGACGTCGACCGCGCAGATCGGCAACCTCGCCTCGGCCAAGGGCGAGGCGCTGTTCACGATCGTGGCGCGCAGCGAATATGATCTGGTCGGCCTGGTCGCGACCACCGATATTCGGAAGCTCGCGGTCGGCCAGCAGGCGACGGTGCGCATTGCCGGCGCGGGCGATCTCGACGGCAAGGTGCGCCGCATCGGACCGACCGTCGAGCCGAACATCCAGCAGGGAATGGTCTATATCGGCATCTCCTCGCAGAAGCGGCTGCTGCTGAACGCGAGCGGGCGCGCGCTGATCAAGACCGGGCAGAGCTGCAACGTCGCGGTGCCGCTGACCTCGGTGCAGTATTCCACCGCCGGCACCGTGGTGCAGGTGATCCGCCGCAACCGCGTCGAGACCAAGCGGGTTGAGATCGGGCTGATGTCGGGCGGCAATATCGAGGTTCGCGACGGCCTCAACGAAGGCGATATCGTCGTCGCCCGCGCCGGCGCGATCCTGCGCGAAGGCGATCCGGTGCGCCCGGTGATGGCCACGGAAGCCGCGAAGTAGGGCTCGCCTCAACCGTCATTGCGAGCGAAGCGAAGCAATCCAGAATCTTTCCGCGGAGAGACCCTGGATTTGGGGGGGGGGGGGGGGAAGTGAGGGGGGGGGGGGGGGGGGG
>NZ_JBVVPO010000024.1:0-117945 GCF_055811795.1 Bradyrhizobium sp. MI1.7 | reverse complement strand
TATGGGTCCCGGGCTCGCTTCGCGCCTCGGGACGACGGCGGCTATTTGGGCGACAGCTTGCCCAAAAACCCCGTCAGGTCATCCGTGACGTGGTCGACATGGGGCGCGTCCCGGCCCTCCAGTTCCCAGTCCTCCCGCACCACTTCCTTGGTGCCATCAGGCACCACCAGCACGGTGGTCATGCCGAGCGCGTGCGGGACGGTGAGGTTGCGGGCGAGGTCTTCGAACATCGCGGCTTTGGTCGGATCGACCGCATGGTCGGCGAGGAATTTTTGATAGGTCTGCGGCGACGGCTTCGGCTCGAACCCGGCGGCGATGATGTCGAACACGCCGTCGAAATGCGTTGCCAGGCCGAGCCGCGCCAGCACGGCATCGACATGGTCGACCGAGCCGTTGGTCAGGATCAGCTTGCGCCCCGACAGTTTTGCTATGGCTTCGCCGAGCGCCGGGTTCGGCTCCAGCGGCGAGTGGTCGATCTTGTGGACGTAGGCGAGGTAGTCGTCGGCGTGCACGCCGTGCAGGGTCATCATGCCGCGCATGGTGGTGCCGAAGCGCTGATAATAATCCTTCTGGATCTTGCGCGCTTCCTCCGGGCCGACGTTCAGCCAGTTGCAGACGAACTCCCCGATCCGCGCGTCGACCTGCTGCCACAGATTGACGTGATGCGGGTAGAGCGTGTTGTCGAGGTCGAACACCCAGGTGTCGACATGGGCAAAGGTGCGCGAGGAGGTCATATCAAATCTCTATCGGTTGGGTGCAAGCGCCGCCCCACTCTCCGCTGTCGTCCCGGACAAGCGTAAGCGCAGATCCGGGACCCATAACCACAGGGAGGAATCGTTTGCGGGATCGTAGTTACATCGTGCCCAACAACTGCGGCCTGTGGTTATGGGTCCCCGCGTTCGCGGGGACGACAGCGGAGTTTGTGGCGCGGTCTGACCCATCACGGCATCGCAAAGCGCAGCGTCTTGCCGCCGCTCGACATATCCACCACGCCAAAACCCGTCGCCGCGAATCCGCGCGCGCCGCAATCGGCCTGCTCGTTGGTCTCGAACTTGGTCTCGCGCGTGCACAGCTGTTTGTCGCCGCCCCAGTTCAGCGGCTTGTCTTTCAGCTTGATGACGCGGTTGTCAGCATCGATGGCCTCCGCGAAGCTGAAGATCTGCTTCGGCTGCCCGGTCACATCGGGGTGCAGGCACGTCTTGGGATCGATGCGATACCAGCCGCGGCTGGTCACGGACTTGCCGTCGTCGGTGGCGACCGCCGCCATCACCTTGTGCGGCGTGTCGTTGCACCAGGTGAGGCCGGTTGCAGAAGGCGTCTGCACCGCATCGACCATGGTCTTGAAGAAGTTCGGCGACGACATGATGTCCGCCGCCAGTCCGCGGCTCTTCAGGAAGGCGGCAAGTGCTGCTTGCGTCTTCGGCCCGTCGACGCCGTCGATCGGCGCCGCGTCGTAGCCCGCGATCACCAGCAGCCGCTGGATGCCGGCGAGGCGGGCCTGCTCGTCGTCATATTCGGAATCCTCGGCGAGATAGGCCGTGAAATTGCCGTCCGCGGCTTGCGTCGGCGTGATCTGGGTGAACGCGGCCTGGGTCTGGCCGCTGCGGCATTGCCGCGCAGCCGCGATAACGAAATTGTCCTGTGCCACGCACAGCATGTCGCTGCCGTTCTGCGGGATTGGCGAGGCGCCGTAAACGCCGAGCGCGCGGGCGTTGAGCAGGATGCGGTCGGCGGTCAGCGTGCCCTGCACCACGACGCGGCAGGTGGCGGGATCGATCCTGAACCAGCCGCGCGTCGCGGTCGCCGCCTTGTCGTCGATGCCGATCGCGGCCTCGACAACATAGGACATGCGGTTGCAGATTTTCAGGTCGGCCAGGGCGGGCGCGGAGGAGAAGAAGAACGAGACGGCTGCCGCGGGCAGCGTCATCAGCAAGCGGGTCAGGGTCGAGCGGCGGGGACGACGCGCTCGCTCGACATGCCCGGCCTTGTGCCGGGCATCCACGTTCTTGGCGCGAGACGAAAGGTCGTGGATGGCCGGGACAAGCCCGGCCATGACGGCTTGCTTTGGCCCGCTCATCATCACTTATGGATCAGCGTTCCCGTGCCCGTGTTGGTGAAGAGCTCGAGCAGCACCGCGTGCTGCATCTTGCCGTCGATGATGACGACGCCCTCCACGCCCTGTTCGAGCGCGTAGATGCAGGTCTCGACCTTCGGAATCATGCCGCCGGAAATGGTGCCGTCGGCGATCAGCTTTCGCGCGTCCTTCACCGAAAGCTGCGGGATCAGCTTCTTCGACTTGTCGAGCACGCCAGGCACATCGGTGAGCAGCAGCAGGCGCTTCGCCTTCAGCGCGCCGGCGACCGCGCCGGCAAAGGTGTCGGCGTTGACGTTGAGCGTCTGGCCGTCCTTGGAGGTCGCGAGCGGCGCCAGCACCGGGATCAGCTCGTAGCCGATCAGCTGGTTGAGCAGCGTGAGGTCGACCTTCTCGGGGTCGCCGACGAAGCCGAGATCGATCGCCTTCTCGATGTTCGAACCCGGATCGACGATGGTGCGCGTCGTCTTCGACGCCTTCACCATGTTGGCGTCCTTGCCCGACAGCCCCACGGCCTTGCCGCCGGCTTCGTTGATGTAGCCGACGATCTGCTTGTTGACGGAGCCGGCCAGCACCATCTCGACGATCTCGATGGTCGCGGCATCGGTGATGCGCAGGCCCGCTGCGAACTCCGACTGGATGCCGAGGCGCTTGAGCATGGTGGCGATCTGCGGCCCGCCGCCATGCACCACCACCGGGTTGATCGCGGTCTGCTCGAGCAGCACGATGTCGCGGGCAAAGTTCTTCGCGGTCTCCTCGTCGCCCATGGCATGGCCGCCATATTTGATGACGATGGTTTCCTCGTCATACTGCTGCATGTGCGGCAGCGCTTCGGACAGGATGCGGGCCTGGTCGAGCGGGGAGATGTCGGTCATGAGGCGGATCTCGCTGGCGGGACTGTCGGTGCGCGTTCTATCCGATTGGCGGGCGCGGCGCAAAGTGTGACTGGCATGTCGCTCTCGTGTCCCCGGACGGAGCCTCGTAGCCCGGATGGAGTGCAGCGTAATCCGGGGCCGGTGCCTGCGGTAAGAATCCCGGATTACGCTGCACTCCATCCGGGCTACAGGTCAGCGCTTTGCCACCACCGCTGCGAGCGTCACCGCCAGCCAGCTCAGGATCATCACCGTTCCACCCGTCGGCGCGGCATACGGAAACAGCGAGTGCCCCGCATATTGCCGCAAGGTGAGATCGCCCGCGAACAGCGCGGCGCCGATCACGAAGCCGAACGCCGCGATGAGGCCAATTCCGCCGTGCAGAAGGCCGCGCGCGAGCAGGGCGACACCTGCGAGTATGGCAGTTGCGTGAAACAGCAGCATGGCGCTGGCGGAGGCGAGCCGGCTGGCGTCGGCGCCGTGGGCCGAGGCGGCGGCCAGCGCGACGCCGGCGGCGCCCATCAAACCGGCAAGCCCAATCAGCAGGTGGAATGCAGGCGTCACGAGGTTCGCTCTTCCAGCAGCTTCGCCATCGCGGCGCGCAGTTCGGCCATGCCGGTCGAGCTCCGTGACGAGGTCGCGAGCACGTTCGGAAACGCCGCCGGATGTTTTGCCAGCGCGGCCTCGGTCTCGGTGATGCGGGACTCAAGCTCGGACGCCTTCACCTGGTCGGCCTTGGTCAGCACGATCTGGTAGCTCACCGCGGAACGGTCGAGCGTCCCCAGGATTTCGAGGTCGACGTCCTTGAGGCCATGCCGCGCGTCGATCAGCACGTAGACGCGTGCGAGTGAGGCGCGCCCCAGCAGGAATTTGTGGATCAGCTCGGTCCAGGACGCGACTTGCGTCTTCGGCGCCTTGGCGTAGCCGTAGCCGGGCATGTCGACGAGGCGCAGGTCCTTCTTGCCGGGGACCTCGAAGAAGATCAGCTCCTGGGTGCGGCCCGGCGTGTGCGAGGTGCGCGCAAGCGCGTTGCGGCCGGTCAGCGCGTTGATCAGGCTGGACTTGCCGACATTGGAGCGGCCGGCAAAGGCGATCTCCAGCCCGTCCATCGGCGGCAGCGTCGCAATCGAGGGCGAGGCCCAGATGAACTGCCAGTCGCGGGTGAACAGCTTTCGCCCGGTTTCGATCAGCTTCGCATCTTTGTCGTCGGTCATGCGAAGATCTCACCTCTCGTCATGGCCGGGCTTGTCCCGGCCATCCACGTCTGTCCACACGGTACCCTCCAAAACGTGGATGCCCGGGACAAGCCCGGGCATGACGATGTGGAGGCATTTGCGCCCAACAATGACTGCGCTACGTCGCCTTCTTCGCGAACGTCGCCTTGAGATTGTCGAACAGCTCCACCTTCACGCCGTTGCGGCGCATGATGAAGCTCTGCTGGAGCACCGAGAGCGTGTTGTTCCAGGCCCAGTAGATCACGAGACCGGCCGGGAAGCCCGCCAGCATGAAGGTGAAGATCAGCGGCATCCAGTTGAAGATCAGCTGCTGGGTCGGATCCGGCGGCGTCGGGTTCAGCTTCATCTGGAACCACATCGTGATGCCCATGATGATCGGCCAGATGCCGAGCGCGAGGTAGTGGCCGAACACCGGAATCGTCGTCGGATCGAACGGGATCAGGCCGAACAAGGTGAAGAGGTTGGTCGGATCGGGCGCGGAGAGATCCTTGATCCAGCCGAAGAACGGCGCGTGCCGCATCTCGATGGTGACGAACAGCACCTTGTAGAGCGAGAAGAACACCGGGATCTGGATCACCACGGGAAGACAGCCGGCGACCGGATTGATCTTCTCCTTGCGGTAGATCTCCATCATCTCCTGCTGCTGCTTCACCTTGTCGTCGGGAAAGCGCTCCTTCAGCGCCTGGAGCTGCGGCTGGACCGACTTCATCTTCGCCATCGAGGCGTAGGACTTGTTGGCCAGCGGGAAGAACAGCAGCTTGACGATCACGGTGACGAGCAGGATCGAGATGCCGAAATTGCCGAAGAAGCGGTAGAAGAAGTCGAGGCCGAGGAACATCGGCTTGGTGATGAAGTAGAACCAGCCCCAGTCGATCAACAGATCGAAATGGTTGAGGCCGAGCTCCTTGTTGTAGCCGCCGAGGCCGGCGAACGGGAACACGCCGACCACGCCGGCTTCCTTGGCGCCGGCGAACAGCCGCGCGTTCGCAGTCGCGGTGCCGCCGATCGCGACGGTGACGGGGTCGAGCAGATAGTCGGTCTGGTAGGTGTGGACGTTGCCGACCGGGTTCGACGAGAAACGCGCCTGGAGCTGCGCACTGGTGTCCGGCAGCAGCGCCGAAGCCCAGTACTTGTCGGTGATGCCGAGCCAGCCATTGGTGGCCTTGAAGTTCACCGCCTTGGCTTCGTCGATCTTCTTGTAGGCGTATTCCTGCAAGCCATCGAGATAGCCGATCAGGCCTTCATGCAGGATGTAATAGCCGGAGACCTGCGGCGTGCCGTGGCGCGAGATCAGCGCGAACGGGTAGAGCGTAACAGGCGCGTTGCCGACATTGCTCACCTCGTCCTTGAGCGTGAAGAGATAATGGTCGTCGACCGCGATGGTGCGGCGGAAGGTGAGGCCCTCGCCATTGTCCCATTTCAGCACCACCGGCGTCGTCGGCGTCAGGCTGCCGCTGCCGTCCTGCTGCCAGAGGGTCTGGGCGTCCGGCAGCTTGGCCGTCACGCCCGTCGCCGGCACCCAGCCGAACTCGGCGTAATAGGGTTCTGCGGTGCCCGAGGGCGAATAGAGCACGATCGGCGGCGACTTCGGGTCGACCGTCTCGCGGTATTGCACCAGCGCAATGTCGTCGATGCGGCCGCCCTTCAGCGAGATGCTGCCGGCAATCCGCGGCGTGTCGATCTTCACGCGCGGGCTGGCTGCAATCGCGCTTTCGCGGGAAACGACCGGCTGGGCCTGGTTCGCGGCCGGTGTTGCCGGCTGGGCCGCGCTGCCGGGCTGCGGCGCGGCGCCCGGCGTTGCGGAGGCCGTCGGCTGCGGCGTGTTCTTCTGGAGCTCGGCCTGCGCCTGCTGCTGGGCGCGCTGCTTCTCCATCGCCGGCACATTGTAGAAATATTGCCAGGCGATCAGGACGAGGCCCGACAGAATGACGGCGAGGATGGTATTGCGATTGTCGGTCATCACTATTGTCTCGTCATCAATCCGGTTTGCGGCTGGTCGCAGGAGCGGGGCCGGGCCTTGAGCCGTCGGTTCTTGAGCCGCGTCCCTTGTGCGTATGCCGCGCAGGCTTCGTGAACGCTATGCGCAGATCGTCGAGCATGGTGGCGAAGTCGCGCGAGAGCGCGTCCCTTCGGCCGACCAGTACATAGTCATGATGGGGCTGCATCGACACCGGGTCGAGCCGCTTCACCAATTCGCGAAGCCGGCGCCGGATGCGATTGCGCTGGGGGGCGTTGCCGTTCTTTTTGGTAACGGTGAAGCCGATCCGGATCGGGCCGCTGTCGTCGCGGCGGCGGCTTTGCAGGACGAACGCGGGACTATTCGCCCGCGCGCCATTGGCAACGGCGAGGAAATCCGCTCGCTGCCTCAGCCGATCCATGATGAAATCCCAAAAATGGGGGTCCGGCTCAGGCGCTCAGACGCTTGCGGCCGCGGGCGCGGCGGGCGGCGAGAACCTTGCGGCCGCCGGCAGTGGCGAGACGGGCACGGAAGCCGTGACGGCGCTTGCGCACCAGTTTGCTGGGTTGATAAGTCCGCTTCACGGGTTTTTCTCCGCTGACCGGGCAATTTGCCTGTAGAATTGATGATAAAGTCCGGAAGATGCGGCCCAAAACGGGCCCTTTTCGGCCCCAAGAGAGCCGCTCCCGGCGTGCGCACCGGGTCATCGCGGACAATTTGCGCGGCTTATATGCGAGCGTCTTCTTTTCGTCAACGTCGCAAGAGCGCGCTGTTCCGGTGAATATCACTGTTTGTGCGGGGTTTTTAACCCTTGAGGTGGCGACTCGCGATATCAGAGCTTACATCCCACCTTGAGAGATTAGCGATCCGTAATTTGACCGGCCCCCGGCCGGGTCGCATCCTTCATCAGCCAGGCTCTATTACAAAGCCAACAGGGGCGAATTTCGTGGCAGCGACAGACCTCCAGCCGGTCCATGATACGGATCAGCCGGGCCAGCCGGCGATGCGGCCGCGTGGGCCCAGCGGGCTCGGGCTATCCGGCAAGCTGCTGCTGCTCACCGTCCCCCTGGTGATGATCGCCGCTGTCCTGCTCTACGTGCCCGCCATCGCCAACTTCTGGGTCAACCGGCTCAATGACCGCGTCGCGGCGGCTAACACCGCCGCGCTGGTGCTCGACGCCGCCCCGCTCGGCATGGTCCCCGAGTCGCTGTCGCGCGAGATCCTGAAAAGCATCAATGCGCGTGCCGTCGCCATCAAGATGGGGCAGCAGCGACGGCTGCTCGCCAGCGACAACCTTCCCACGGCCATCGAGCATGACATCGACCTGCGCGACATGACGGTGTGGGAGGCGATCACCGGCTCGTTCCGGATGATGCTGGAGACCGGCAACCAGGCCATCCGCATCGTCGGGCCCGGCGTCGGCAATGCCCAGTTCATCGAGATCGTGACCGATGAGCTGCCGCTGCGGCAGCAGATGTATCGCTTCTCCCGCAACGTCGTGGTGGTCGCGCTGATCATCGCGGTGCTGACCGCGGGCCTCGTCTATCTCGTGCTGCATTATCTCTTCGTGCGCCCGATGCGGCGGCTGACCGCGAGCCTGGTCGGCTTCCACGAAAACCCCGAAAGCTCGGCGCGGATCATCGTGCCAAGCCAGCGCAGCGATGAAATAGGCGTCGCCGAGCGCGAATTGTCGGACATGCAGCGCGATCTGATGTCGATGCTGCACCAGAAGAGCCGGCTCGCCGCCCTCGGCCTCGCCGTCTCCAAGATCAACCACGATCTGCGCAATCTGCTCGCGTCGGCCCAGCTCCTGTCCGACCAGCTCGCCAGCGTGCCCGATCCGCGGGTGCAGCGCTTTGCGCCGAAGCTGGTGCGCTCGCTCGAGCGCGCCATCGCCTTCTGCCAGTCGACGCTGTCCTACGGCCGCGCCCAGGAAGCGGCCCCCGACCGCCGCATGATCATGATCGAGCCCGTGGTGCTGGAGGTGCGCGAAACCGCGGGCCTCGCCAGCGACGCCTCGATCGCCTGGGTCGCCGCGATCGAGCGCGGGCTTGCGGTCGATGCCGATCCCGACCAGCTCTTCCGCGTGCTGCTCAACCTCGTCCGCAACGCCGCCCAGGCGCTGGAAAGCCATTCGTCGGGCGACGGCGGCGCCCAGCAGATCCGGATCACGGGAAAGCGCGAAGGTGCCGTCGCCATCCTGGAGGTCTCCGACACCGGCCCCGGCGTCCCGCAGAAGACCCGGGACCATCTGTTCGAGGCGTTCCAGACCTCCGGCCGCCCCGGCGGCAGCGGGCTTGGCTTGGCGATCGCCGCCGAGCTGGTCCGTGCCCATGGCGGCGAGATCCATCTGGTCGAGGGCACCATCGGCGCCACCTTCCGGATCGTCATCCCCGACCGCCCCGTGGAACTCCTCTCCATCCGCAACGAGCGGCAGAGGGCGTAGTCGGCCAGCGACCGAGCCTCTTTCGTCATTCCGGGTATCGAGCACTCATCTATCCGTCATTCCGGGGCGCGACGAAGTCGCGAGCTATGGTGCGCTATTGCGCACCTGAGAATCCATAACCACCAGCCGGGGTTATGGATTCCGGGCCTGGCCCTTTGGGCCATCCCGGAATGACACCGAAACCCTCATCTCCCTACAAAATCTCCCCAATCCAGACCTTGCCAATCGAGGCAAGAGCGGTTAGTCAGAGCGCTCTTTCGCACCCCTCCGGCGCTGTCCGGAGGCTGCCTGCGGGCCTAGCCCGCACTGTTTGCGAAAAACGCGCCCGTAGCTCAGCTGGATAGAGCATCAGACTACGAATCTGAGGGTCGGACGTTCGAATCGTTCCGGGCGCGCCATTTGCAGTCTTGTTCCACTGCAGGAACCCCCTAGTTTCTAATGGCCCGTTATTCATTTGCCGTTCAAGGCATCGTTCCTATATTGTGCGCCTACGGAAATGGAGTGGGCCATGCTGCGCCTCTTCGGAATTTATGCTTTTGGGATGCTTCTGACGCTGGCTGCTCTGTCGCCGGCGTTGGCGACCGTGACGCCTCCGTAAGCCTGCGCCCTTGATCGGACCACGCGAACAGGTGAGCCTATCCGCTCAGGTCGGCTCGTGCCTTCTCAATCTTCAAAAGCTGCTGCCTTAGCAACTCCTGAACCGAGACGGCGAGGCTCGGTGCGATTCGCTCCAGATATGGCCGATGCGATCGTTCGCGATCGATCCTGGCCAGATCATCGACGACTTGCATTCCGAGTTTGACGGCGCGCTCGGCTTCGTCGAGCCGCTTTTGCTGGGCGACCTGGTCATCCAACTTGGCGCGCAGCATGGTATAGGCAACGGCGTTCTCGGCGAACCCGAGCAGCGATTGCCCATAGATCACCTCCCGCTCCGGAAATTTGGTGCCGCACGACATGTCGAAATTGGCGAGTCGATGGGCGGCGTCGTTCACCGCTTCGGCAAGTTTCGCGGCGTAGTCTGGATGCTCCAGTGCCCGGTGGATATAGGTGTACTCCATGGTCACGTAGGACGTGTACAGGCCCCCCCAAAGCTTCATCCGTGTTTGCGATTCATCCGATTCGCATGTTGCCGGCCGCTTGAAGGTGAGCGGGCATGTCGTGGGACACTGCTTATTCAACGCCTGGAAGAAATCGACCTTCAACAACCGGCTCTTGAGGCCGTCGATTGTCTCCTGGAGATTTTGCAGGTGCTCCGTCCGGACGATGGTGGCTGCTTGTGAGTTCTGGTCTTCCAGCCATTCTTCCACATAGGTTACGAGCATCGCGCGTATGCGCAGGGCGAACCATTCGTCCCTGACCTGCAGCATTGGATTGGCCGCATATCTTCGCTGTTGTTCGTCGCTTGAATTTGTCTCCCGTCGTTCTCGGAGCCAGTTGTCCAGAACGGCGGCTGCAGCCTCGTGTTGTCCAGCTTGCGTCATCAGGCTAGCACGACCGATCGCGAAGTAAGGCAGCGTCTCCAGCCCGCGCCGGTTGGCTGGCTGTGGTGTGATCATCTTCTCCAGATTTCGGAAAACATAGTCGAGCCGGTCCTGGACATTGTCCGACCTGGCTGCGCCATCCGACCGGGTGAACTCGGACAGCGTTTCGCGCAGGCACCGACCGGCATACGTGTCGTCGTCGATTGACGCCGGTTTTTCGTTAGGAGGGCAATAGATATCATACCATGGCTTGCAGGCCTCGAAGGTTTTTGGAGACGTCGATGACAAGGCGATATCCACCGCCATGCGAAGGCCGTTATGAACGAAGTCCGAGCTGACCTGCTTCAATCCGGCTTCGAACTCCCTCGGGTCGATTGCCGGGCCGCGGGCGGCCGCTCGGCGATCGAGTGCTTCAAGTCGGCGGAATACGTTGCTGTAGCTTGCGAGATATCTTTCGACAGGACCGGAATCCGCGGATTGCTCGAACCAGGCGGACAGACACTGCAACGGAAGTGCGATGGTGGACTGCGTGAACGTCTCGCTGCTGCGCAAGTCGTCGACCGGCATATCCGAAACCGGCCTATCCTGCGGCCTTCGGGTGAATATCTCGGTCAAATAGTCCTTGTCGCGTCTGATGATGAGGTGAAGCCTCGCGAGATTTTGCAGGCCGTTCGGTCCCCCGGCCGCATATGTTTCCTTGCTGGCGCTCGGAATGGTCGTCGATGCGAGCCGATCCCGGCTGCCCTGCTCCTTGGATGCAAACGACAATTCGGCGACGCCGAGCTTCACGGATGACAAGCTTCTTGCGTACTGCTTGATCAGGCCCGACCCCTCGCCACCGAGGACTCCCAGGAGGAACAGGAGTGCCAAGCCCGCCCCTGCGAACATCTGGCCGCGGGTCAAGTCCTCATTGGCGCGGTGAACGACGACACTGTTGATCCAGATCGCAAACAGCGGGCCGAAGATGAAGCCAATGATGACGTTGACCTCATACCTCGCGAGTGTGCTGAATGGTGATGAGACCTCATGGATGGTCAGGACACCAAGCAGGATTACAAGGACAATCAGAAATTGGACCATCCTGCGCAACGCCCGTGCAGCAGGCCCTTGCAGACCCAGGGTTTCCTCGCTGAATTCTATGAAGCTTCCCTGTGGCGGCCATTGCGTGAATGCAATCAACTCGAACAGCGCGAATGCTATGGTGGCAGACAGGATGAATGCAGTCATTCGCGGTGCCCCTCTCGCGTGTCCCGACCAGCGGCGGACGCGGTCAACAGAGCTGCTCGATCGACTGCGCAAAAAAACCAATGCGGGGCGCATTATAGATATGGTGTAGCTTATGGTTGCAAATGCTTTCTGATGTGACTAAAATTTCGCGTGGCCGGGATTTCCACCAATGAAGCTTTTTTCGCAGATCATGCTGATTGTCGTGGGACTCGGTGTGATCTATTTCGGCTGCAATCTGCTGTTTCAGCACGAAACGAATGAGTTCGCGTTCCAGAAGAATCTTCTGGCCACGTTCCAGACAGAGTATCATTGGCGGTCGATCGGCGTTGCCTATGGCGGCATCGCCACGGTGATAGTCGGGGCTGCAATGATGGCCGTTGCAGCCATCGTGGCCCGCCTCGGCTGAAATCACCTCGGGTCGCAATCCGGTTACGTCGCGAGCGGCTGCCGGAGCGCGCTACTCGCGCCTGGCTCACTCCGGCAGTTGCACCGCGGCGAAGCGGCAGTGCCCATCTTTATCGGCCGTGTGGCGCCGGTTAGATTGAGGACCGGCCAGAGACGCCTGGACATTTCGGTGAATACGGAGATGACCCATGAAGCTCGCGCATAACGGAATCCAGCTGTCCTTCGACATTGCCGGCGCGGGACCGCTTCAATTCCTGTTCGTCCATGGCCTCGGCGGGGATCGCACGCATTTTGCGCCGCAGATGGAGTATTTCGCCCGTCAAGGTCGGGCATTGAATGCCGAGCTGCGGGGGCATGGTGAGAGCGACAAGCCGCAACAGGCGTATTCGATCGAAGGCTTCGCCGATGATCTCGTCTTTCTGTGCAACCGACAGCAGATCACAAAGCCGATCATCGTGGGTCAGAGCATGGGTGGCAACATGGCGCTCGAAATCGCCGCCCGCTATCCGGACTTTCCTGCAGGCCTGGTGCTGCTCGACTCAGGGGTGCTCTTCCCTGCCTCGGCAGGGACGGTGTTCGCCGGGTATCTGGAGGGCTTAAGGGGCGCGAATTTTGCGGACGAGGTACGGAAGATCGTGGCGGACTCCTGTCTGCCGACCGACCGATGCCGCGCCCATGTTGAACAGACCTTTCTGGCGACGCCACAGCACGTGCTGGTGTCCACGTTTACAAGTCTGTTTCCCTGGGATGTGCATCGGGCGCGTGAATGCGCCCAGGCGTGCCGGGTCCCGGTGCTCTACATCGAAGCGGCCCATCGGCTCGCGGATCTGGATCGTTTTGCGGAGCTGTGTCCGCAACTGGTCACGGCCAAGGCCGTCGGCTCCGGGCATTTCCTGTCGCTGGAAGTGCCGGAGCAGATCAACCCGATGATCGACCGGTTTATCTCGCTCTACGTGCGAAGACCCGGGTAAGCTTCGTCATCGGCCGTGACGCGCCGCGACCGGCGTCCGTCGGGAAGCCACAATGCGCTGCCGGGCAGGGACGAAACCCTTTGCAGGCCGGGTGAAGCCGGCCGGAAACAAACCGGGCCTAACCTCCCGGGAGCTTTCCCGTCCAACCCGATTCAAGGGAGGATTTTATGAAAGCAGCGCTCTTGGTCCTGTCGCTTCTTGGCCAGCCCACGATTCCGATTTCAGACCGTGTGCCCATCTTCAATGTGGAAGCCCTTTGCCGGGACGTTTCCGCCGACGACAAGGCCTCAGGGCTCACCCTGGCGCAGGACGCCGGCGAGTGCGTGCGTGACGAGACAATTGCGCAGCAACAGCTGAGCTCGACCTGGCTGACTGTTCCGGGCCCCGCGCGCGCTAGTTGCGAAGGCGAGGCTGCGGCAGGGGGAATAGAAAGCTATGTCGATCTACTCACCTGCCTGCAGATGGCAGGTTGGGCGAATCCGACTCCGCCGCCGAAGCCCCCGCTCAGGGGAGCGAGCAAGATGCGGAACGCCAAGAATGAGCTGCGGAACGAATTGAAGAATTAGCTGCGCAGGTGACAATGGGGACGAGAAGACGGCGGAGCAGCTTCTTGGCAGGTCGCGTATCATAGCCTGCGCGTTCGCCGGCAGCGGGGTCCTGCGAGCGATGCGACGAAGTTCCGGGCGCCGGGTGGCGGTCGCCATCAATGATGGGCCGACACGCCCTTGACGCATTGGGTCAACAGATCAACGCTGGCGAATTGGCTGACATCGCCCAGGCTGATCATGCCGACCATCCGCCTGCTCTTGTTGATCACGGGCAGCCTGCGGATTTTCAGCGTCTCCATGTGATGCACGGCTTTCGCCAGATCGTCGTCTTCCCGGCAGCAATGGATGCCTTCGGTCATCACGTCCCGCGCCGTCATGCGCGCGGCGTTGAAGTTCTTGCTCGCGAGGCCTTTGCAGACGATGTCGCGATCGGTCACCATCCCGATCAGATGGTCGTCATCGCCGATCGGAATGCAGCCGATGTCGTGCCCTTGCATCAACTTCGCGATCTCGGTGATCGGGGTGTCCGGGCTGACCCAATCGACACCCTTGTGCATCACGTCCTTGACCTTCATGGAGGACCTCCGTTGCGAACGCAGCCCCCGTGACGTGATTATACTACGAACCGGGCGCGACCGCACGCGCGCCGCGACGAAGGCGCAGGAAAAATCATCCCGCCGCCATGCTGCGTCAACCGTGCGTGCTGAAGCGTCCATGCGGCGCATTGGCCGTCAGCCGTTCAAACTGTGCATGCGTCAGGTGAAGCAGCGTCTCATGGTCGCCGGCTTCGATATAGATCTCGGGCTGCGCCCGGATGCTGTCATCGACGATGAGATCGAGCCCGTAGCATCGGCCTACCGCCGGAACGGCTCCATGCGCGCAGTCCGCGAACAGCCTGTTGATCTCGGTTTCGTTCGCCATCACGAGATCCGCGCCGAGCTTCTCCTTCAAGTCCGGCAAGTTGAGACGGTGCGATGCCGGAACGATCGCGAGCATATAGCCGCCGTCATGGCGCAGCACGACGGCCTTGGCGAAACGATCGCCCGAGACGTGGCAGGCCTGCGCCGTGCGCGCGGATGACATGGTGAAAACGTGCGGGATCTCGACATACTGGATGTTCTCGGCAGCCAGGTATCGGTGGAGCGTGGGGGCAATGGTCATGGCGTAGCCTTTCGGATGGATATGCGAGCCATCCATCGTGAGGCTGCCCCGCCGCACGATGGGCGGCCGCGTGATTGCCGGATGCCAGCATAGGCCTCGCGCTCGAATGCGGCAATCGAGTCGGGGGTTCAGATCGTTCCGGGCGCGCCTTTCCGCTTCGTTTGCCGCCGATCGATTGTGGCTTTTGCTGCGCTTCTCGTGTCCTACGGGATCCTTGCCACAACGTTGGGCCGGTTCTCCCTGAGCCACGCGACGGCCTCGGGTCCATCGACGACGCACGCGAAGGTTTCCCAGGTCGGGTCCTCCAGGGATTCCGATTGCAATCGCTTCGCCGCATATTCGACGAGGTCGTGCAAGCCTTCGTAGCCTCGCCGGTGTTCGAGGGACTCTGCAATCGCCGTGCTGGTCCAGCCTCGTCGGGCCAGATCGACAATGCTCGGAGCGTCAGCCTCGCTGAACCACGGTGTGGCATCGAACTCGATGCAGCGGACATTATCGGCGGTGTGGCAAGTGGCGTGGATCATGGGGTTCCTCCGTTCGCCGGCTCAGTTTCACATCGCTGCCTCGCACGCTCTCAGACTTTGACCAGGTCCCCCAGCAGGTTCGCCGCCACCGTCAGCTTGGCAAGCGTCAGGCCGCTGGCCGCAATCTCCTCGACCGAGCGGCGGATACGCGCCGCTTCGGGGTGAGCCGCAAGCCACGTCTCGACGGCCTGCTGGCCGGACTGGCCGGTTGCCAGCATATCCGCGGCCAGTCTTCTCTCGGCGCTGGCGATCTGCTCGACGGCGCGATCGACCGCCATGCGTTCGAAATAATCATTTGCCGGCACGCTGCGCGCGGCGGCGATGATGCGGTCGAGACGGAAATTGGCTTCCGCAGCGAAGAAGGTTGCGGCAGCATCGCCGATGGCGCGGGAGGTGCGCTCGGCGACCGTCACGATATCGGGTGCCGCAATCAGAGGGTCGAGATCGGCGAGCTCGCCGGCGAGGCCGGCCGGGACGCCGGCATCGGTGAGTTCCTGGCGCCGCTTGCCGCGCGCGGCCTGCAGGTCCGGCGGCAGTGTGGTGTCGAGGGAGGCCGCGATCTCGCGGATACCCGGGCCAAAACGCCCGATGACCGCCTCGAGGCCGTCCTTGAAATCGACATTGCGCACGTACCAGACCATGCGGGAAATCAGGAGGTCCTGGACCGTCGCGCAGAGGCCGAGCTGCACCTGCCCGTCGATCCGGGTGTCGAGCGCGTCGATCGCGTCATTGAGCCGCCTGAGCTCGTAGATCGCGTCCACCGCCACCTGCGCCATGACGATGGTGGAGATATCGGCGTCGGTCTCGTCGGTCAGGCGGACGACACACGCCGGGCCGCCGCGGTTGATCACGGCATTGACGAGACTGGTCGCGATGATCTCGCGTCGCAGGCGATGGAGCTCGACCGCGGCCGGGAATTTATCGGGAACCTCGCGCGGAAAATACAGGGACAGTCTGCGAGCGAGGTAAGGATCATCAGGCACGCTGGTGAGGAGCAGGTCCTCGTAGAGCGTCAGCTTGGCGTAGGCGAGCAGCACGGCAAGCTCGGGCCGTGTCAGGGCCTGGCCGCGCCGTGTCCGCTCGGTGAGCGCTGCGTCGTCGGGCAAGAACTCCACGGCGCGGCTGAGCAGGCCGCGCTGCTCGAGCGACTGCATCAGGCGGGTGAGGAAGCCGGTCTCGGCCACGCCCTTGCGCTCGGCCAGCGAGAGCGCCAGCGTCTGCAGATAGTTGTTGCGCAGCACCAGCGTGCCGACCTCGTCGGTCATCGCGGCCAGCAGGCTGTTGCGATCGGCGAAGCTGAGGCGTCCCTCGCGTTCGGGGCGCGCCAGCGCGACCTTGATATTGACCTCGACGTCGGAGGTGTTGACGCCGGCCGAATTGTCGATGGCGTCGGTGTTGAGCTTGACGCCCTTCTGTGCCGCTTCGATGCGGCCGCGCTGGGTGACGCCGAGATTGGCGCCTTCGCCGATCACCCGGGCGCGAACGTCAGTGCCTGCGATGCGGATCGGATCGTTGGCGCGGTCGCCGGCCTGATCGTCGCTCTCTGCCGATGCGCGGATATAGGTGCCGATGCCGCCGAACCACAACAGGTCCGTGCGCGCTTTCAGGATCGCCGTCATCACCTCGAACGGCGTGGCCTGCTCCTTGTCGAGATCGAGCAGGCTGCGGACTTCCGGTGCGAGCGGGATCGCCTTGAGCGTGCGCGAGAACACGCCGCCGCCCTGCGAGATCAGCGACTTGTTGTAGTCCTGCCAGCTCGATCGCGGCAGGTCGAACAGACGCTTGCGCTCGGCGAAGCTGGTCGAAGGGTCGGGGGAGGGATCGATGAAGATGTCGCGATGATCGAACGCGGCCACGAGCCTTGTCGCCGGCGAGAGCAGCATGCCGTTGCCGAAGACGTCGCCGGACATGTCGCCGACGCCGGCAGCCGTGAACGGCATGGTCTGAATGTCGGTGCCGAGCTCACGGAAGTGGCGCTTGACCGCCTCCCAGGCGCCGCGCGCCGTGATCCCCATCTTCTTGTGGTCGTAGCCCTGGCTGCCGCCGGAGGCGAAGGCGTCGCCGAGCCAATGGTTCTTCTCGGCCGAGATCGCGTTGGCGACATCGGAGAAGGTGGCGGTGCCCTTGTCGGCGGCGACCACGAGGTAGGGGTCGTCGCCGTCATGGCGCACGGTGGAATCGGGCGGCACGACGGCGTCGCCGTCGAGATTGTCGGTGAGCTCGAGCAGCGAGCGCACGAAGATGCGATAGGCCGCGGTGCCTTCCGCGAGCCAGGCGTCGCGATTGGACGGTGGCGGCAGGCGCTTGGGCACGAAACCGCCCTTGGCGCCGACCGGCACGATCACGGCGTTCTTGACCTGCTGCGCCTTCACGAGACCCAGGATCTCGGTGCGGAAATCCTGCGGCCGGTCGGACCAGCGCAAGCCGCCGCGCGCGACCTTGCCGAAGCGCAGGTGAATGCCTTCGACCCGCGGCGAGGAGACGAAGATCTCGTAGAGAGGCCGCGGCGCCGGCAAATCGTCGATCCGCCGCGCGTCGAACTTGAAGGAGATGACCGGACGCGGATGTCCATCGTCGCCGATCTGCCAGAGATTGGTGCGGATGGTTGACTGCACCAGATTGGTGAAGCGGCGCAGGATGCGGTCTTCATCGAGCGAGGCGACGGATTTGAGCTGCTCCTCGATCTCGGCAAGGAGTGCCGTCTCGCGCGCCGAACGCTCGCGATCGGTAAGCACGAGGCGTGGATCGAGGCGGGTCTGGAACAGTGCGACGAGGGTGGCCGTGATCGCGGCGTTCTTGCGCAAGGTCTCCCACATGTAATCCTGGGTGAACGGAGCGCGGATCTGGTGCAGATAGCGCGACAGCGCCCGGATCGTCGAGACCTCGCGCCAGCCCAGCGCGGTGCGCAGGATCAGGGCGTTGTATCCGTCGGATTCGGCGCGATCTGTGACCACCGCCATGATCGAGGCTTCCAGGCGATGGCTGAATTCCGGGTTGATCTCGATCGGCTGGCCGTCGCTGGTCTCGATCGTCATCTCATGCAGCCAGACCGGCTCCGGCCTGTTGCCGGGCACGATCTGATAGGTGCGTTCGTCGACCACGCGCAGGCCGTGATTTTCGATCACCGGCACGCGGTAGGACAGCGATAGCGGTGCGGCGTCGGAGAACACCTTGAGGCCGAAGCGCCTGGGATCGTCCTCGCCCTTGTCGCGGTGCACCGAGATCGTCACCGGGCGTGCCGGCGTCAGCTTTTCGATGGTGGCGATGTCGGCGATGGCCTGCTCCGCCGTGAAAACCTCGGTATAGCCGCCGCTAAAGGCCTGGGCATAACGATTGGCGATCATGCGCGCCCGCATGCCGTCGGTCGACGCGGTGAGCGCGGCCTTGAGCTTGTCGGTCCAGGTCGCGGCAATGGCGCTGATGCCGGCTTCGAGCGCGGCGCGCTCGACGACGGGCGTTTTGCCTTCATAGCGTCCGATGATGAAGTGGACGCGCGCCAGCGCGCCTTCAGGGAACGATACGTAGGACGCCGACAGGGTCCCCTTGTAGACCTGCGACAGGAAGGCTCCGACGCGCGTGCGGACGTCGGTGTCGTATTTGTCGCGCGGAATGAAGGTGAGGATGGAGACGAAGCGATCGAACTTGTCGACCCGCGCCAGCGCCCGGACGCGCGGGCGCTCGTAGAGGATCAGGACCTCGATGACGAAGTTGTAGAGCGTGTCGACGTCGATCTGGAACAGCTCGTCACGCGGATAATCTTCGAGGATATGCATGAGCGCCTTGCCCGAATGGCCGTTCGGGTCGAAGCCGGCGCGCTGCAGCACCCGCGCAACCTTGTGGCGCACATAAGGGATCTGCCGCACCGAGCGGGTATAGGCGCCGGAGGTAAACAGGCCGACGACGCGCAATTCGCCCTCGAGCCGGCCGTCGGGTGCATAGAGCTTGATCCCCACATAATCCATCCGGATGCGCCGATGGACGAGGCTTGAGACATTGGCCTTGATGACGATCAGCAGCGTCGGCTCGTGCATGAACTCGCGGATTTCCGATGTCATCACCACCATTTCGTTGCCGCGTCGCAGGACTTTCACGTCGGGATCGCGCAGGATGCCGAGGCCTTCGCCGGTGGTGATGTCGTCCGACGCGTCGCTGTCGGGCGAGAAGCGATATTCGCGCACGCCGAGGAAGGTGAAATTGTCCGCGCAGAGCCATTGCAGGAACTGATTGGCTTCGGCGACCTCGTCGATCGGCAGCGGCGGCGGATTGGAAGCGAACGTCTTGATTGCCTCCTCGACGCGGTCACGCATGGCGCGCCAGTCGGTGACGCAGGCGCGGACGTTGTTCAATGCCCTGGTCAGTCCGTCGATCAGCTTCTGGCGATCGGCGTCGGCGTCCAGGCGGGTGATGTGGAGGTGAATCAGGCTTTCGCGAACGCCTCTTGCTCCCTCCGGCAGTGCTTCGCCGTAGAATCTCAGCAGCTTGCCCTCGGCATCGCGCTCGACGGCGATGATCGGGTGGGCGACGAGGGTGACTTCGATGCCCTGCTCGGCGAGTTCCGCCATCGTGGAGTCGTACAGGAAAGGCATGTTGTCGTTGAGAATCTCGAGCACGGAAATCTCGCGCCCGTTCGGCAACGTCGGATTGACCACGCGGATATCGGCGCTGCCCGACGTGCGCCGCTGCACATGCTCCCAGGCTTGCTCCGCCAGGACGGCAAGCGAGGCGGCATCGTAATTGTCGAGATCCTCGATATTGCTGTAGCCGAACAGGGGCTCGGCAAAGGCCCGCGGGCTCTTGCCCGGCGGCACGCTGCCGGCTGCATCGCGGATCAGGGTTGCCCGGGCCTTGTCGTCACGCCACGCCATCATGTCCTCCATTTGCCGCGCCGTCCGACCGCAGTCGCGATCCTCAGCCTAATTCTGGAGTGCATCTCGTCGAGCACCGCGATCGAGTGGATACGCAAGATCCTCGGTCTCGTGCGTCGGCGACTTCCGGCGACAATACTACGATCCCGGAGCGAAAGGCGCACGCTGTTGTGAGGCGTGCCGAAATTCCCGACGGCAGCGGCGCTGACGGCCGCCGAATCATTGAGGCGAGAAAAATCACGAGCAATTTCAAATCTGTATGAGCTCGTGGTTTTATTCTGAATGGCGCGCTGGAGCTCCGTTCCGATTGCGCTGCAGCGGGCTCTAGTGAGTGCGGGTCAGCTCCACGCCATCGACCACCATTTTCCAGGTTCCCGCTTCCCGGTGAGGCGGCGTCGACACCTCGAATGTCGTCGAGAGGAATGCAATGCCGACGACGAAATGATCGCCCTCGAACTGCCGCAGCGGAGCGTTGATCGACGTCGTGGTGGTCGCGCCAGCCCGGTTCAAAACCGGACTCGCCGATGCAGCGCGGCGCATCGGCACGCGCGTTAACAGATTGTTCATTGAGCACGGCGCGCCAGCCGTAACCGCCGGTTAACCATGGATATTTACGGTGTAGCAAGCCTCTGAACCGGGGCTGTCAGTTGATTTCGAGTCCAACCTTATGGCGTTCGGTCGAAGCGCATCTCCGCGAAGCATCGCCCCGACGGAGTCTGCGGCTTCGTGGGAAGCGCCGCGGGCTGCGACGGCGAAGCCTGACAGCGCTGCTCCTGCGCTGATCAAGGGATCGCTGACCGTCACCGGTGCGCTCTCCTTCCTGCGCGAGAATGGCCGGCGCATCCTGACGCTGGCGCTGGCGCTGTTCGCCCTGGGCGTCATTGTCCTGATGGTCTTGCCGGTCCGGTATGCCGCGACGGCCCTGGTCGTCGTCGATCCCCGCGAGCTGCGCGTCACCTCGGAGCAGGACGTACTGCCGGGCATCGGCCAGGATGCCGCGGCACTTCAGAGCCAGATCGAGATCGCCAAATCGGACGGCTTTCTCCGCCCCCTGATCGAGCAGCTCAAGATCGCCGACGACGCGGACATCGCGGGTGGTTACACCGACATGACGCGCCTGCTCGAAAAATTCCGCAACCGTCTCGATATCTCGCGCCGCGGACTGACCTACGTCATTGCGATTTCATTCACCTCGAACAATGCGGAACGGGCCGCGCATTACGCCAATGCCATCGCCGAGGCGTTCGTCGCCAGCCAGGGCCGTGTCCGCACCGAGGCGACGGACGAGGCGGCCGACTGGCTCAAGGACCGGCTGAAGGCATTGAACGAGCGCCTGCGCGTATCGGAAGATGCCGTTGCCGCCTTCAGGTTCGAGCACAAGATACTCAATGCCGGCAAGGATTCCACGACCCAGCAATTGCGGGTGACCGATCTCAACCAGCAGGTCTCCGCTGCTCGCGCGCGCACCGAGGAAGCCAAGGCGCGTTACGAGCAGGTGCAACGCGATCTCAAGGCCAATGTCGAAGGTCCGGTGAAGCAGGACCTTCTGAGCATGCTGCGCGCGCAGCGCTCGACCCTGAACGATCAGATCGCGCAGAAGAAAGCGGTGTACGGCGACCGCCATCCCGACCTCGCGATCTCCTACAGCCAGCTGGCTGACATCAACAGGCAGATCGAGGTCGAGCGGAAGAAGAACATCGACACGGCGAAGTCCGAATATGAGGCTCAGCTGGAGCAGCAGAACGCGCTGGAAAAGCAGCTCAGGGCGGTCGAGACGCAGATGCTGGTCGACGGTCAGGCACTCGTGAAGCTGCAGGAGCTGCAGCGCGACGCCGATGCCAACAAGAACATCTACGAGCAGTTCCTGTCGCGGTTCAAGACGACCAACGAGCAGCGCCAGCTGCAGAGCTCCCAGACCAAGATCGCCTCGCTCGCCATTCCGCCGATGCGCTCGACGCGTCCGCCCCTCGCCTTGCTGCTCGCGGCGCTCGCGATCGGCTCGATCCTGACCTCGACGGCGGCCGTTGCGGCGATGGGAAGCATGTCCGACGGGCCTGCGCCTGCCGAGGCTCCTGCTCAAACTCCTGCTCAAACTCTTGCGCGTGCTGAAGCGGCGGAGGCGCAAGTCCAGCGACCGGCCCCGGCCGCGCGCCAGCCCGAGGCGATGCCGAACCTGCCTGTCTGGGCCCGCATTCCCGATCTGGCGCCTGGCGCCGTGGCCAACACTGTATGGCAAAGGCCAATCACTGCGACGGCCGAGCTCGATCTCGGCGCATATCTGCGTCCGCTTCTCGAGCGGATCGATCGCGCGCCGGTGCGTGGCTGCAAGGTCGCCCTCGTGTTGTCGGTCGGCAAAGGTGCCGGCGGCAACACCGTTGCGCGCTCGCTCAATCGCGCGGCGGTGAATCGGGGCATGATGAGCGTGCTGATCCGGCTCCAGCCGGAATTCGCCGGTGCCCAGCCTCCGGTGACCGAATGGCAGGACGGCTCCACCACGGCAGGGCTCCAGTCGATCGACGAGCTGCTGAGCGCCGGCAGAAAAGCCGATGCGCGGCCCGAGGACGATATTCGCTCGGAGTTCGATCTGATCGTCGTCCATGCGAGCAATCTCGCACTTCAGCCCGACGCCATCGCGCTGGCCGCGCACGCGGATCTGATCATCCCGGTGGTCCGCGCCGGCGAGCTCGGTTCGGCGGCGATGCGGCGGGTCACCGCTGCGCTGTCGAGGTACAACACCGTGCCGACCGGTCTCGTCGTCAATCACGCGCCGGCGGGTTCGGTGGCGCCTGAGGGCAGCGCGTTAAGCAGGGCGGTTTGACGATGCCGACCGGTGGCAAAGCTACGGCTTGCGTCTGAGGCGCAGCACGCAAGCGCACCTGTAATCTGCTTCACACGCAAACGCGCCCAATCACGCTAGATGAACCAGGGCCCGCCTCCGCGCGGCCCGGTTCGGAGCTGGCGATGATGGCTGCACTGGCAAAGGCGATATCCCGCGCGACGAGAACCAACGTTGATGTCGAAACCGTAAAGGTGCTCGTGATTTTCTCGGGCGCGGGCTTGCTGCTCTCCCTCGTCGCCGCGATGATCTACGGACAGGCCGTCAGCGCCGCCTTGTTCTGAGATCGCGCGAGTTGATCCCCAGGAGCCCGCCCAAAGCGGGCGTCTCGCAGGTGCCGGCCTTGCATTCGAGCCGTCATTGACGCCGCGAGGCGGCGCCCGCAGGATGCGGCGTCTCCAATGCGCGACTATTTCGGCTCGGGATTGCGGCGATGACTTCTCAAGCTCACTCCGCAACGTTGGTGCTCATTGCCCGAATACCGCCTGAGGGTATCGAGGCCTTCCGCGCCTACGAGGATGCCGTCTTGCCGCTATTCGCTGCGTTCAACGGGCGTGTGTAGCGTCGTCTTCGAAATCCGGATGGCACGATCGAGGTGCACATCGTCAGCTTCGCATCCGATGCGGACTTCCAAGACTATCGCAATGATCCCCGGCGCCTTGCGCATGCCTCATTGTTGGAAAAATCGTCCGCGAAGCTGGAATTGCTTTCGATGGCGGACGTCTCGCAATGGCCGGTGACATCGGCGCCGGGATGATCGACGGGGCAATGACCGAAATGTAACCGGGCGGCCGGGCATCATCGAACTGTCATCCCTTCGTCATGCGCGCTCTATGGATCGCTGCTCCCTTCGCCGCGCATCGTGGGGGGCTGATATGCATCTGAATGAGACAATGTCGTCCGACCGCCGGTCGATCCTGAAGGGCCTCGCGGCCGCAGCCGTCACGTCCCTGGCGGCACCGGCCATGGCAGCCGACGGCCTGCCGGCGCAGCCGACCGGAGCGGCGGCCGCCATCGCCACCGACAATGCCTATTGGGCGGCGGTGAAGGGGCTCTATTCAGTGACGCCGGATGTCGTCAATCTGGAGAACGGCTTTTGGGGCATTATGGCCGAGCCGGTGAGGCGCGAGTTCATTCGCCAGACCGATATGGTCAACTATCAAAACACCTACTACGCGCGGCAGCGCGCGGGTGCGGATTTCGAGGCCGTGCGCATCAAGGTGGCCCAGGCGGTCGGCGCGGCGCCCGAGGAGATCGCGCTCACCCGCGGCGCGACCGAAGCGCTGCAGCTCCTGATCGGCGGCTACAACATGCTGAAGCCCGGCGACAGCGTTCTCTACGCCGACCTCGACTACGATTCGATGCAGTACGCGATGAACGCGCTTAAGGCGCGCCGCGGTGTCGACGTGGTCAGGTTCGATGTGCCGGAGCCGGCCACCCGCCAGGCCGTGCTCGACGCCTATGCCCGCGCCCTCGAGGCGAATCCCAGGACCAGGCTCCTCCTCCTCACCCATGTCAGCCATCGCACCGGCCTCGTCATGCCGGTCGCCGAGATCGCCCGCATGGCCAGGGTCAAGGGCATCGACACCATCGTCGACGCCGCGCATTCCTGGGGGCAGATCGACTTCAGGGTAGGCGAGCTCGACGTCGATTTCGTCGGCTTCAACCTGCACAAATGGATCGGCGCGCCGCTCGGCGTGGGCTTCCTCTACATCAGGAAGGATCGCCTCGCCGACATCGATCGTGACATGGGCGACGAGGATTTTGCGGAGACCGATATCCGCTCGCGGGTGCACACCGGCACGGTCAATTTCGCGACGGTCCTGACGGTGCCCGCGGCCGTGGCGCTCCATCAACAGATCGGCGCGGCGGCAAAGCAAGCCCGCCTCCGCTATTTGCGCGATTACTGGGTGAGCCGCGCCCGCGGATTCAAGGACATCGAGATCCTGACGCCGGATGAGGTCGGCTCATATGGCGCGATCACGTCCTTCCGTCTCGCCGGCAAGACCAGCAAGGCGGACAACGATGCTATCGTCGTGAAGCTGAGGGATAGCCACAAGGTCATGACGGTGCGCCGGGCGGGCGTCGCCAAGGGCCAATGCATCCGTGTGACGCCGGCGCTCTTTACCGACGAGGCCGATCTCGACCGCCTCGTCGAGGCGCTCGCCGTCGTCACGGGGACGAAGACGGGGTAGGCCCGGGCGCGGGACTGACATCACCACGAATTCACGGGACTTCATCCTCCGCGCATCTGACAAATGTGAGATGCGGGGGCGTCCATGAGCCCTGGCCGCCCCATTTTATCGGCCCACGGTCTGGTTTATCTCTGTCACTCCGGTGCCCTGCGCAAGGAGGAGACGCGTGCTCGACCGTATTCTCAGATTCGTGACGCTCGGATCGATCATCGTTGGCATGGCTGCGATCTATGCGGCGCTACACACCAACAATCGGCGTCTGGGCGCGGACATCTTCCTTCGATATTCCGACCGGGTCTCCGACCTGCGACGCCGCCTTCCGGTCGCGGCATTCCTCGAGCGAGGGGCTGCCGGCGACATTGAGATCACACCGGAAGAGCGCCGGGCGGTACACGAGATCATTCATTCGATCTTCGAGCTCTACGAACTCAAGGTGCATGGCTTCTTTCCGCCGGCGATCTGGAAGATCAGGGAGCCCGATATCGAACGGCTGCTCTCGCTGCCGGTCTTTCAGCAGGAACTGGCGGGCCTGGAGGGCCGATATACGAGACATCCGCGTTTGACAGCTTGGCTTGAGAAGATCAGGGGCCAGCGCGAGACGGCCTGACTTTCGCAGTGAATCGGTCGGCGGTCTCACCGCCAGCCAAGCGCCGGCGCGACGTGCTTCAAGATCGCCTCGATCGCATGTGCGCAATAGTCGACGCCGAGCTGGTTCGGAATCGTCAGCAGCAGCGTATCGGCCTCGGCGATCGCCTCGTCCTGCCGTAGTTGCTCGATCAGTGCCTCCGGCTCGGCCGCATAACTCCGGCCGAAGATCGCACGCGTTTGCGGGTCGATGAAGCCGATCTGGTCTTCGCCTCCGCGCTCCCCGCCGAAATAGGCGCGGTCGCGATCATTCATCAGCGCGAAGATGCTGCGGCTGACGGACACGCGGGGCTCGCGGGCGTGGCCGGCCTCCGTCCACGCGGCGCGATAGCTCCGGATTTGCGCCGCCTGCTGCACATGAAAAGCTTCGCCGGTCTCGTCGTTCTTCAGCGTCGAGCTCTGCAGATTCATGCCGAGCTTCGCTGCCCACACCGCGGTCGCGTTCGAGCCGGCGCCCCACCAGATCCGTTCGCGAAGGCCCGCCGCATGCGGTTCGAGGCGCAGCAGCCCCGGCGGATTGGGAAACATCGGTTGCGGATTGGGCTCGGCAAAACCTTCGCCGCGCAACAGGTCCAGAAAGACCTCCGCATGGCGCCGGCCCATGTCGGCATCGCTCTGGCCGTCGGCCGGGCGATAACCAAAGTAGCGCCAGCCGTCGATCACCTGCTCCGGCGAGCCGCGGCTGATGCCGAGCTGGAGCCTCCCGCCGGCGATGAGATCGGCGCTACCCGCATCCTCGATCATGTAGAGCGGGTTTTCGTAGCGCATGTCGATCACGGCCGTGCCGATCTCGATTGTGCTGGTTCTCGCGCCGACGGCGGCGAGCAGCGGGAAGGGCGAGGCCAGCTGGCGCGCGAAGTGATGCACGCGGAAATAGGCGCCATCCGCGCCGAGCTGTTCCGCCGCGACGGCCAGCTCGATGGATTGCAGCAGCGTGTCCGCCGCCGAGCGGGTCTGCGATTGCGGCGAGGGCGTCCAGTGTCCGAAGGACAGAAATCCGATCTTTTTCATGGGCGTCATTTAATGATGGCGGGGGCGGCGTCAACCGCCTGCGCCGGCGGTGCGGGTATGCGACGGGGCTGGCGCGAAATGCTCGGCGCGGTCGACCAGGAGATCCAGAAAGCTTCGCGCGCGCAACGACATCCACTGCGTCTCCGGATAGACCGCGTGCAGGGGCAGCGCGGCGATGGTGTACTCCGGAAGCACATGTTCGAGCTCGCCGCTGCGAAGGCCCTCCGCGGCATTCCATTCGGGCAGGATCGCGATGCCGAGATGCTGCATCGTCGCCTCCTGCATCGCATCGGCGTCGTCGACGTGAATGGGTCCGTTGATCGATGCGACGTGACGGCCATGCTCGGATTCGAAGGCCCATTGCTGCGCCGGCGACATCCGCGAATAGACGATGCACTGGTGCGAGCTGAGATCGTCAGGTGTCCGCGGCAGCGGGCGGCCGTGCAGATAGGTGGGTGTCGCAACAAGATGGCGCTGCACGGTCCCGAGCCGGCGGGCGACCAGCGTGCTCGCTTCCAGGTTTCCAATGCGCAGCGCCAATTCGATGCCTTCTTCCACCAGATTGACGAACCGCTCGCTGAAGCGGATGTCGACCCGCACTTCCGGATAATTCCGAACGTACTCGGCGATGACGGGCATCACGTAGCGCCGTCCGAACGACGACGGCACGCCGATCCGGAGCGTGCCGGTGGGGCGGGGTGCGGCCTGTTCGACACTCGACCGCGCCATGTCGAAGCTGTCGAGGATCTGCCGCGCGAGATCGTAGATCCGGTGCGCTTCGGCCGTCGGCTTCAGTGTGCGCGTCGTGCGCGAAAACAGCTGCGTGCCGAATTCGCTTTCAAGCATCGCAATGCGCTTGCTGATCGCGGGCTGGCCGATTCCGAGCTCCTTGGCCGCAGCCGAGAAGCTGCCGCCCTCCAGGGCGCGAACGAAAGCGCGCAGGCAATCGATCCGGTCCATAATTCATTCCGATCTGGAATAAATTATATCCCATTTATTCCGTAGTGCGCAACTCGGCGGGTCGCTAGGCTCCCTCAAAACAAGCATTCACAGGGGAGGAGACGAAATTGGCACGCCATATCGGAATTGTCGGCGCCGGCATCGCCGGCCTGCATCTCGCGCTTTACCTGCAGAAGCACGGCGTGGACGCGACGATCATCACGGATCGACCGCCCGAGGAATACAAGAACATCCGCCTGCTCAACACCGTCGCGCATCACCACGTGACGATCGCGCGCGAGGACTATCTCGGCGTCAATCACTGGAGCGATCCGAAGGACCATTATTACTACCACGATCACGTCTTCAATTTTCCGCAGCCGCTGAGCTTTCGCGGTGATTTCTCGAAGCCGAGCCGCGCCGTCGACTACCGGATCTATCTTCCTGCCCTGATGCAGGATTTTGTCAGCCGCGGCGGCAAGATCGAATATCGCCGCATCGAAGAGCGCGACATCCGTCCGCTGGTCGCCCGTTTCGATCTCCTGGTCGTCTCGACCGGCAAGGGTCCGCTGGGCCAGCTCTTCACTTACCGGCCGGAGCACACCCCCTATTCGCAGCCGCAACGGCGGCTGTGCGTCGGGCTTTACACCGGCATGCGGCAGCCCGATCCCATGAACGTCACGCTCTCGGTGTCTCCAGGCCATGGCGAGATGATCGTGATCCCGACCATTACGTTCGGCGGTGTCGCCAACGCGCTGCTGATGGAGAATGTGCCGGGCGGCGACATGGAGGAACTGGCCACGCTCAGCTACGACGACAACCCGAAGCACTTCTTGAAAGTGCTGCTCGGCAAGCTCGAGAAGCATCACCCGACGACCTACGACCGCATCGACACCGCGCGCTTCGATCTCGCGCAGCCGCAGGATCTGCTGCAAGGCGGCGTGGTCCCGACGGTGCGCAACACTGTGGTCGAGTTCGACGACGGCAAATGCGCGATCGCGCTCGGTGACGTCCATGCGATCGTCGATCCCATGATGGGCCAGGGCGCCAATGTCGCCTCCTATGCGGCCTTCGTGCTCGGCGAGGAGATCGTCAACGCGGATGCGCTCGACTTGCGCCTGTGCGAGAAGATCGAGCTGAAACGACAGGATCGCGTGCTGGCGGCCTCGCGCTGGACCAATGTGATGCTGCAGCCGCCGACGGAAGCGCTGGGCATGCTGATCGGCGCGATGAGCCAGAACCCGGCGCTGGCCAACGAGTTCACCGAGAATTTCAACTACCCGGACCGGCAGTGGGACCGCATCTGCACGCCGCAGCGCATCCAGGCCTGGATCGAGCGCATGTCGGCGCCGCCTGAGCCGGTCAGGGCGATTGCGTGAGGACCGATGCGAGTGGGGATTGACATGCCGCGCGCCAATCCGGCCTCATTCCGCGAGGCCGCATCGCGCTTTACGACCGGTGTCGCGGTGCTGACCGCGCTGGACGAGCACGGCCGCGTCTGCGGCATGACCGCGAACAGTTTTGTCACCGTCAGCCTGTCCCCGCCGACCGTGCTGGTGTCGGTCATGCCAGGACGCATGCACCGGGCGATCTCGGCGACTGGACGCTACTGCGTCAACGTCCTGCCCGAGCATGGCCGGGACCTGTCGCGGCACTTCGCGAGCCAGCCGAACACCGGCGCGACGCCGGATTACGTCATCGTCGACGGCCTGCCGCGTCTGTCGGGCTGCATGGCCTGGTTCGCCTGCGAGGTCACACGCCACGTCGATGTCAGCGACCACACGCTGATCATCGCCGAAGTTTCGAGCTGCGACTATCGCGACACTACGCCGCTGGTGTTCTTCTCGAGCCGGTATCATCTCGGGCCGGGC
This sequence comes from Bradyrhizobium sp. MI1.7, assembly GCF_055811795.1. Classification (NCBI taxonomy): domain Bacteria; kingdom Pseudomonadati; phylum Pseudomonadota; class Alphaproteobacteria; order Hyphomicrobiales; family Nitrobacteraceae; genus Bradyrhizobium; species Bradyrhizobium sp. MI1.7. The sequence continues at coordinate 88,664 of NZ_JBVVPO010000024.1, read as the reverse complement.
GTGCCGGTGGATCGGTGAGGGTTGCAGCGGTCCGCGGCTTGAGTGGATCTGGTGTTTTCCTGGCTGCATCGGGGCGCTTTGGCGTTACCGCCGGGACTAGCTTGCCCTGGCGTTCTTTGCGCGAGGGGGCGTATCGTTGACGTTGTCGGCGCGCTTGGGATCGTCCGCGGCACGCCATTGTCGTGGCGTCATTCCGGTCCAGCGCCTGAAGGCGTGGGTGAATGCGCTGACTTCGCCATAGCCGAGCAGCCAGGCGGTTTGCGAAATCGGCAACTCGTCCTTTTTCAAATAGCTTTTGGCGAGGTCGATTTTCAGCTCGTCCATAATGCCGGTGAAGGTCAGTCCTTCCGACGCGAGGCGCCGCGCCAACGTGCGGTGGCTCATGCCGAGCCGGCGCGCGATCTCCTCAGCCCGTGCCTCGCGATGGGGAAGCAGTGGCGCGATGGCATTCTCGACGCTCGATCTGAGCGAAACTCCCCCAGGCTTCCGATGTGCAAGCGCCTCCTCGCAGAAGGTCACCAGCAGATCGTTCAAGTGGTGATCGGCACTTTCGATGGGCATCTGTCCCACGGACTGAGGGAAGGCGATCTCATCGACGTCTGATCCGAACTCGATCTCGCAACCAAGGAACGACCTGACCTCCGCGGGCATCGCTCGACGGCGATGGGCGACTTTGACACGGCTTGGCACCACGCGGCGGTTGGTCAGTGCGCGGTTGATTCGAATGATAGAGGTCACCCAGAATTCGATCTGGTGCCGATCCGACCGCCGTTCCACGCCGACATAGCTCAACGCAATCGCCATGTCCTTCGCGGCAAATCGCAGTGAAATTCCCTCGTTCGCGAGGCGGCAATAGCGCTCCGTCTTTGACAATGCTTCAGCGACTGTCCCGGATGAGGCCGCGACATAGTAGAGCAGGCCGATCTCACGAAGGTCGAAGTCCCGTGCCAGGTGAAATCCCAGGGCGTCGTCGTGCAGCGCCTCGGCACCAAGCTCCAGAAACTTGATCTGGCTTTCAACGCTAAGCCGCGCCTTGCGGTCTTGGATCTGCTCGAGGGTCAATCTGGCCTTGGACAGCAAGCCGTCCGCCTGAATGCCGGCTTCGCGCAGGCGGGCCCACACCAGGCGGGCGATGCCGCCGGTCGCACTGGGCATGGCTTGCAATTGGGGCGAACGGGCAGCAGCCACATCGAACCCTTTCGTCGTTGCCGCTGCGGCCTTGAGTCCTCGGCTCGCGCATCGGGATCGCGGCATAGAAAATCAAGTTATTGGCTCACGATAACAAGAAACCGGGTGTCATGTGACTTAAATCGGCGATCTGTCCCCCTAGGTGCGTCGTCTGTACTCGGGGGCGAACCCACCCCGAAAAAGCCCGAAGGCCTTGATGTCCAGCTGCGATGGCGCGCCGCCTATAAACGTGAAGATATTGCGAAGTTACGGAAAATTGCTCGGAATTCCTCATATCGCTCATGGCCCACGGACGGTTGCGCTTGAGCGCGTTGGCGATTGCGAGATCAACATGTTCGAAACGCTTGAAGCCGGTTCAGCTGCGGCGCCCCTGTTCTGGATGGAGCTGTTCGATCTTCGCGTTCACGCCTCGCGCGACAGCCGCGGATGCCGCAACATGAGCGACGCAGTCGCAGCGTTCAACGATTTTGCTTCGCAGGCGAGCCGCCTGGCGGAGGTGCCGCCGTGCGACACCGGCGAAGCCGTAGGCTGACAATTGCCGCGTCCACCGAGAGTATCCCCAGCGGAAAACGCAGCGCTTCTGACGCGCGGCCAGATTCTTGGCTACGACACGGAGCGGATGGCGTTTCTGTTTACGATGACGTATGGCGCCAGCATCGTCGACTGCGAGATAAGCAGCGTCGCGCTGGACGACCTTCACGGCTCGAAGGGCACGCGTCCCGACGAAAGGGAGACCCAATTCAGGTGTCTCCGCGACGCGGTCGAGCGCCTTGCATCATACGCTTTCGAACAGCAGGGCAGGCGGCAGCGCGAGCGGCTCCGCATCTTCTCCAAGCACGTCAAGGCGCTCTGACGACCGCCAAAGCAAGGCCGCCGCCGCAACGGCAACGCATATGCAATTTGTGCCACGTGAGATGCTCGACATCTCCCTCTTAAACATTTCACTCGACCATGGTCTGCAAGACCGGGTTCCGCAGTTGTCGCCGGCTGGGTGTTGCCGCGCCGTGACATCCAGGCACGCTCAGCCGGTATAGACTGGTCGATATCCGGTGCCCCTTCCGTTGCCCGGATGGTGAGTTATCGCGCTCTTGCGTCCAGTTGTGAGTGTTGCCGGTGGTCCGGACGAGTCGCATCAGTGCTCCAGCAGTTTTGTTGGCTTTGTCGATCGCAGCAGTCCTGGGCGGCTGTGCAGGACGTCCGTCGCAGGGCGTGCTTGTTCCGACAGCGCAGGTCGCCCCCGGAAACACAAATGTCCCGATCTACGTCGTCACCAATCGCAAGCGATCCGACGTCGATCCCGGTGAGATGTTCAGCGGGGACCGTTCGGACGAGCTGTCCTTTGCCGAGGTGACTGTCTCGATCCCGCCAGATGCCGCGCGGAAGATCGGCGAAGTGCAGTGGCCCGCGAGCCTGCCCGGCGACCCCCAACGGGATTTCACGACTGTGTCGGCCGACTATCTCGACAAGACGCATTTCGCTGCGTCTGTCGCCGCGGCGATGAAGCAGTCCGGTCGCAACAAGGTGCTTGTCTTCGTCCACGGCTTCAACAACCGCTTCGATGATGCGGTCTATCGCTTCGCGCAGATCGTGCACGACTCCAAAGTGCCGGTCGTTCCCGTGCTTTTCACCTGGCCATCGCGCGGCGAGCTGAGGCTGCGCGCGTATACCTATGACCGGGAAAGCGCCAATTTTTCGCGTGACGCGCTCGACAATCTGTTGAGCACGCTCGACGCCTCGTCTGCCGTCGGCGAAGTTTATCTTCTGGCTCATTCGATGGGCAATTGGATCGCACTGGAAGCACTGCGAACGCGGGCGATCCGCGCCCCGGCTGTCGCGTCGAAGCGCAGCAAGCTGAAGAATGTGATGCTGGTGGCACCCGACGTGGATGTCGATGTCTTCCGCTCGCAACTGAACCGGATGAGCGGCGCGCGGCCCCCCATCTCGTTGTTCGTCTCGCGTGACGACGGCGCGCTCTCGCTGTCGAAGACGATCTGGGGAGACGTCGCCCGCCTGGGCGATATCGACCCGACCCAGGAGCCTTATCGAACTGAGCTCGCGCGCGACCGGATCGACGTCTACGACCTGACGAAACTGGCGGTCGCCGGCGACGACGCCCACGACCGGGCTTTCGAGCAGGTAGGCCCGGTTGTCGCAATGATCCGCCAACGCATGGCCCAGGGCCAAGCGCTGGGTGAACAGAAGGCGGCCGCGGGCCCGCTCGCGCGGCTTGCGGAGTAGCGCGAGAGGCAGGCCCTGCCTGGCTTCTTCATGGCGACGTGTCGACGAGGCCGTGACGTCTCAGGCGTAGGCGACCCAGCCGCGGAACGTGAAGCCGATGTAGAACAGGGTTGGGACGGAGAAGCCTGCGTCGCGCAAAATTGCTTCGTCTCGCGCGGGCGCCAGAATGCTCAACTGGCCGTCGACCGCCTTTCGCGCGGCGGCCGCCTTGTCGGGCTCGACTCCGGCTGCGGCGAGAAAGGCGGAATAGCGCGAGAGCCAAAGCGGCCGTTCATCGTCGTCGCCGGGGATGCTGAAATGGGCCGCGACGAACGGCGCGCCGGGCTTGAGGCGGCGGCGGATTTCGGACGCTATTCGCAGCCGTTCCTCGACATCGACGAAGTGCAGGGTCAACAGGCACGTCGCGCCGTCGAACGGCCCCTCCGGTGCATCGTCGATATAGCCTTGGTGCAGACGCGCGCGCGACGCGAGCGGGCCCAGCGTCTGCTTCGCGAGATTCAGCATCGCAGCGGACGGGTCCACGCCGTCGAAGGTCCAGCGCGGCTGCGCTTGCGCAAAGGCATTCAGCTCCAGGCCGCCGCCGGCGCCAAGAACGAGTATTCGCGCATCTTCACGCGCACGCTCGCCCAAAAGGATCGCCGCCATGGACAGCATCGAATTGTAGCCGGGAACAAACCGTGGCGGCCCTTCGGTGTACTTCGCCACCATCTGCGGATCGGAGAACGCGTTTTGAATGTCGGTCACGATGTTGTCCTGCTGAGGGGAATGGGTCACGCGTGATGCGCGCTCATGCTGTGAAGCTTTCGCGCACCCAGGCGCTTGCGCAGATCGTCGCTCAGCATCGCCAGCGTCACTTCGCCAAAGCGCGACAGCAGCAACGCCTCTGCATCGTCAAAGGCCTGATCGAGCGCGGCATTGACGGCCTGCTCGACGAGGCAGCCAGGCGCCTCGGTCCGGTTGCCCATGGCCAGAATCGAGGGGCTGCCGAGCGCGGTGTAGACGTCGCGCAGCGTCACCCTCGACAGATCGCAAGCCAGCGTCCAGCCACCGCCGTGCCCCTTCTCGGAGCGGACGTAACCGAGGTCGCGCAGGCCCGCCATGATGCGGCGGATCACCACCGGGTTGGTGTCCATGGCCTTCGCCAGGGTCTCGGAGGTGAACGGGCCAGGCTGCTGCGCCATGTGCAGCAGGACGTGGAGAACCCCTGATAATCGGCCGTCTCGTTTCATGTAACTTCATATGTTACATGATGGCGCCGAGGTCAACTGGTTTCGGAGCGTGCGTTAAGGAACGCGCGCCTCATCGGCCGGCGCGTCGATTGGATTCGAATCGATGGAAGATGCCGTTTCGAGCATGATCCGCACAGCGCGCGCGGAAAAAGCTTGCGTGCGGGACGCGATGTGAAGCTTTGGGATATCGATACGGAGGAGCGTCGGGGACTTGCTCAGCCAACGCTGCCGAGGATGCCATCCAGCGCCTGTTTTGCCCGACGGGTCAACGTCGCCGCAGACCGCCTAAGCCATTGATCCCGCTCATGCCGTCTACTGTGCATGGGGTTGTTTTCGACATTTTATTTTGGAGCACAACTGCCGCAGGCCGAACCGGACCTCATCCGGCTCTGCCGCTACTTCATCACCCGCAGACCCTTGGTCGTGAACCGCTGCGTCTTGCCGCCGGGGCGCACCGGTCGCCGTGTGCCGGCGGCCTTGCCGGTGCCGGGCGGCTGATGCGCGGGCACGAGCTGGTCGGGACGCGAGCCGATCAGGTCGCGGCGGCCCATCTCGATCAAGGCCTCGCGGAGCACCGGCCAATTGTCGGGGTCGTGATAGCGCAAAAACGCCTTGTGCAGCCTTCGCTGCCGCAGGCCCTTGATCGCCTCGACCTTGTCGCTGCCGCCGCGGCGTACGCCGCGCAGCGGGTTGACGCCGGTGTGGTACATCGCGGTCGCGGTCGCCATCGGCGAGGGCAGGAAGGTCTGCACCTGATCGGCGCGATAGCGGTTCTTCTTGAGCCAGAGCGCGAGGTTCATCATGTCCTCGTCGGTCGTGCCCGGATGCGCCGCGATGAAATACGGGATCAGATAGTATTTCTTGCCGGCCTGCTCGGCCGCGGCATCGAACATCCGCTTGAACTGGTTGTAGGCGCCGATGCCCGGCTTCATCATCTTGTCGAGCGGGCCGCGCTCGGTATGTTCGGGCGCGATCTTCAGGTAACCACCGACGTGATGGGTGACGAGCTCCTTGATGTATTCGGGGCTCTCGACCGCGAGGTCGTAGCGCACGCCCGAAGCGACCATCACCTTCTTGATGCCCTTGGTCTCGCGCACCTTGCGATAGAGCCGGATCAGATCGTCATGCGAGGTGTTGAGGTTCGGGCAGATCTCGGGGAAGACGCAGGACGGCCGGCGGCACGCCGCCTCGACCTTCGGATCCTTGCACGCCATCCGGTACATGTTGGCCGTGGGGCCGCCGATGTCGGAGATCACGCCGGTGAAGCCCGGCGTCTTGTCGCGGATCTTTTCGATCTCGCGCAGAATAGAACCCTCAGAGCGGTTCTGGATGATGCGGCCCTCATGCTCGGTGATCGAGCAGAAGGTGCAGCCGCCAAAGCAGCCGCGCATGATCGTCACCGAGAACTTGATCATGTCCCAGGCGGGGATCTTTGCCTCGCCATAGGACGGATGCGGCGCGCGTGCGTAAGGCAGGTCGTAGACCGCATCCATCTCGTCGCTGGTCAGCGGGATCGGCGGCGGATTGAGCCAGAGGTCGCGGTCGCCATGACGCTGCACCAGCGGCCGTGCATTGCCGGGATTGCTCTCCCGATGCAGCACGCGTGACGCGCGCGCATAGGCTTCCTTGTCCTGCTCGACCTGCTCCAGCGCCGGCAGCCGGATGACGGTCGCACCCTTCTGGCGCGTTGCGCCCTCGTCGGCGGAATCGAGATCGTCGGCGTGCAGTTCGCTGTAGTCCTCCGGGACGCGGCGGAACAGCGCGACGCCTCTGATGTCGTTGAGGTCGCGCGGTGCCTCGCCGTCAGCGAGCCGCTGCGCCACTTCGACGACGGCGCGCTCGGCATTGCCGTAAAGCAAGAGGTCGGCCTTGGCGTCGGCCAGCACCGAGCGGCGCACCTTGTCGGACCAGTAATCGTAATGCGCGATCCGGCGCAGCGAGGCCTCGATGCCGCCGAGCACGATCGGCACGTCCTTGAACGCCTCGCGGCAGCGCTGCGCGTAGACGACGGTGCAGCGGTCGGGCCGCTTGCCGCCTTCGCCGCCGGCCGTATAGGCGTCGTCGCTGCGGATGCGCCGGTCCGCGGTGTAGCGGTTCACCATCGAGTCCATGTTGCCGCCGGTGACGCCGAAAAACACTTTTGGCTTGCCGAGCACCTTGAACGGATCGGCCGAATGCCAGTCGGGCTGGGAGATGATGCCGACCCGAAAGCCCTGCGCCTCCAGCAGCCGGCCGATGATGGCCATGCCAAAGCTCGGATGGTCGACATAGGCATCGCCGGTCACCAGCACGATGTCGCAGGCGTCCCAGCCGAGCGCGTCCATCTCGGCGCGGCTCATGGGAAGGAATGGCGCCGGCTTGCGCGGGCGCGCCTGCGCCATCAGGGGCTTTTCGGCGGTGATGATCTGGATGTCCATGGCGCCTACGCATAGGACTCCGGGCGTACGAATACAACCGACGGACGCGTGAAGATTTGCGGTTCCGCCAGGGGCTATCCGGCTTGCGGGAGTGCGTTAACCGTTCGCGAACCCTTGCCGGACCTCGGCAGTCGTGGCCGGCTCGCCGCCATGCTGGCGGACCATCGGTACGGCGTCCTCGACGAGGCGGAGATTGGTTGCCGTCGAGCCCGGCAACGCCGCTTCGATCCAGACCTTGCGCATGGCGCGCATCGCCTCGCCGCCCGGAACAGTGCGCGTGCCCCATATGCACATGAGCGATCCCTCTTCCGGGTTCTCACCGCGGCCGACATCGGATATCCGATTGCTCCATGGGCAAGGAAACTTCTGACGGCGGTGATGACGCCGGCGCGGCGCCGTCCACCGAGGCCTGGCTCGGTGCGGTTGCGTTGATCGGCTTCATCCTGGTGGCGACCGCGCAGGCCTCAAATCAGATTCTGGCGCGCGGGCTTGCGGGCTCGGTCCCGCCCTTCGCGCTCGCCTTCTTCCGCTGGAGCATCGTTGCCATCGGGCTCGCGCCGATCGCGTTCGCCGAGATCCGCGCCGGCCGCGTGCCACTTGGCAAGAACATCTGGCCGATCCTCGCCGCCGGCTTCATGGGCATGTTCCTCTGCGGCGGCCCGGTCTATGCCGCGGGCATCTCGACGACGGCGATCCACATCGCGTTGATCATGGCGCTGTCGCCGGTCACGGTGCTGATGATCTCTGCGGTGCTCGGCATCGAGCAGGTCGGCCCGCTGCAATGGCTCGGCACGGCGCTTGCGCTCGCCGGCGCCTTGCTCATCATCTCCGGCGGTCATCCGGAGACCTTGTTCGCACTGGAGACGGCAGCGGGCGACGGCCTGGTCGTGATCGCGATGCTCGGCTGGTCCGGCTACACGCTGCTGCAATCGCGCGCGGCGCCCAAGGCGTCGCTGCTGGCGCGCATGAGCCTGTTCGCAGGCGCCGGCGCGCTGTTCTCGCTGCCGCAGGCGCTGATCGAGATGTGGACCACGCCGGCGCAGGTCTTCAGCACGAAAGCGGTGTCGGCTTACGTCTTCGCCGGGATCGTTCCCGGGCTGCTCGCCTATGCCGGCTTTGCCTGGCTCGGCGGCAAATTCGGTTCGGTCCGAACCTCGCTCGTGCTTTATCTCGGACCGATCGCGAGCGCCCTGCTGTCGTTCGCAATTCTCGGTGAACCGCCAAAACTGATCCATCTGTTCGGCGGTGTGCTGATCCTCGGCGGGGTCTGGGCGAGCCTGCGCAAATAGTTCCATCGATCGGAGTTGTGGTTCATTCGCAGGAACCAACCGCCTCCGCGAACATTCTGATCAAGGGACCGGTGCGAGCCATGCTCGCGCGCGCCCCGACCATCCCGGCGCCAGTGCCGTAACCGGATTTTGCCTCGACGTTTCGTTTCGGGGCGATGGGGGACTTGTGAGTACGGTCATAGAGAACTTGTTGTCACGGAAGCAGAAGCTTGTGGAACAGCTCGAGAAGGCGCAGTCGGTCGACGATCGCGACAAGATCGAGCACCAGCTCGAACAGATCAACACCGCGCTGGATTTTCTGGACAGGCCGGGATCGAAGGACGCGGGGTAGAGGCGCTCAGTCCACCTTCAGCGCCTCCACTTTCAAGGCCTCCACTTTCAAGGCCTTGGCGTAGACCAGGCCGGAATTGGTGATGTGCGTCGTCATCAGCGCTTCGAAGGCCGCGAACTCGCCGCGCGCGAACAGATCGAGCAGCTTGCGATGCTCGTCGAAGGACGAGCGGGTGCGCACGTCGATCGGCGACGTCAGGTTGGTGCGCAGCGCGGCGACGCGGCCCGAGACGAGCTGGTAGGATTCGATGAGATAGCGGTTGCCGCAATGCGCGAACAACCCTTCGTGAAAGCTCGCATCGGCGCGGCCATAGGCGATGTTGTCCTTCGCCGCGATCGCCGGCTCCATCGCCGCGATTGCCTCGCTCATCGTCGCAATTGCGCCGTCGCGATCGTGACGAAACGCGAGCTCGGCGGCCTTGGGCTCGAGCGCGATCCGGAAGGTGCAGAGCGCAGTGATGTCGTCCGCGCTCGGCGTGAACACGAAGCTGCCGACCTGCGGCCGGATCACGACCAGGCCCTGCGCCTGCAACTGGCCCATCGCCTCGCGCACCGGCGTGCGGCTGACGCCGAAGGAATTCGCCACCATCTCCTCGGAGATGGCGGCGCCAAGCGCGAACTCGCCGTCGATGATAGCCTGGCGCAGCCGCAGCACCACCCGCTGCGACAGCGATTTCGGCGTATCGAGCTTGAGCGATCGCATCTGCTGTCTCAGATCACCTTGCCGGGATTGAGCAGGTGATCGGGATCGAGCGCGGCCTTCAGCGTCCGCATCAACGCAATCTCGGCTTCGCTCCTGGCATGGCCCAGCCACTTCTTCTTCAGCGTGCCGATGCCGTGCTCGGCGGAGACGCTGCCGCCCAGTTCACGCACCAGACCGTAGATGATCGCGTCCATCTCTTCCTTCGGCTGCTGCGCGACGGAAAGACCGGTGACCCAGGACACGAGATGCAGATTGCCGTCGCCGATATGGCCGTAATAGACGCTCTCGCATCCCTTGATGCCGGAGGCCAACGCGGCCTTGCAGCGGGTGACGAACTCGTCCATCCGCGCCACCGCAAGCCCGATGTCGTAGGAGATGTGCGGACCCAGCACCTGGCCGAACTCGGCGCAGATGTCGCGCACGCGCCAGAACGCCTGCGTCTGCGCCAGCGATTGCGCCACGGCGGCATCTGCGAGCAGCCCGCGCTCCATCAGCTCTTCGAGCCAGGCCTGGAAACGCGGTGCATCCAGGCTCTCGTCGGTGCCTTGGGCCTCGACGAGCACGTAGAGACCGTGGCCTGCGGCGACCGGCGGCTTCACCCCGGCGCGATTCGTGATCACGTCCCAATAGTCCGGCCACATCACCTCGAATGCCGACAGCAGCGGTCCGAGCCCGCTTCGCGCGGCATCGAGCAGGGCGATCACCGCGGCATAGTCCTTCAGCGCGCACAGCGCCGCCATGGTCGAGCGCGGTTTCGGGAACAGCCGCAACACCACGCGGGTGATGATGCCGAGCGTGCCTTCGGAGCCGATGAAGAGATGCTTGAGGTCATAGCCCGCGTTGTTCTTCATCAGCTTGTTGAGGCTGGTGATGATGGTGCCGTCGGGCAGCACCACCTCCAGGCCGAGCACCAGTTCGCGCGTCATGCCGTAGCGGATCACGCGGTTGCCGCCGGCATTGGTGGAGAGATTGCCGCCGATCGCGCAGGAGCCGCGCGAGCCGAGATCGAGCGGAAAGAAGAAACCGGCTTCGTCGGCGGCCTTCTGGATCGTCTCCAGCGGCGTGCCCGATTTCACCGTCATCGTCATTGACGCCCGATCGATCTCCTCGATGCCGGTCATGCGCTCGAGCGAGATCGCGACCCAGCCCGCTTCGGGCGATGCGCCGCGGCACAGCCCGGTCAATCCGCCCTGCGGCACGAAGGGCAGCCGCGCCTGCCGGCAGGCCGCAATCGCATCGGCGACGCCTTGCGCATCGACCGGCCGGATCACCGCAAGCGGCGTTTGCGGCAGGCTCGCGCTCCAGTCGTTGCAATTGCGCGTCGGCACCTCGGTGCCCATCAGCACGGCGGCCGCGCCGAGCTTGTCGCGCAAGGCGCCAAGCAACTGATCGGGACGCTCAATGGGGCTCAACATGTTCATGCGAGACCTCCTCGGAATCTGGCTGCGTCTCATGCGCGCCGTGATGGTGGAAAGGATTTGCGTCCGTCTTGTATGTAAGGTACAACATAAAAAGTAAAGCAAAAACAAGGCTCGGAAGGCCTCCTAAGATCGTTCGAGATCAGGGGCTTAGTCCGGGACCGCAGCTAATGGGTGGTGAGATGACGGAGGCAATTCGCGGGTTCTGGGTGGCGTCGGCGACGCCGCTGGCGACTGATGGCAGCGTGGACTCCGCCAAGCTCGCCGCTCACGCCAGGCAGCTCTTCGGCAAGGGCGTCGACGGCGTTGTGCTGTTCGGTACCACCGGCGAGGGCACCTCCTTCAATGTCACCGAGCGTGTCGCGACCATCGAGGCCGTGCTCAAGGCCGGCGTCGCGCCCGAGCGTATCGGCATCGGCGGCGGCTTTCCCGCCATCACCGACAGCATCGCGCTGACGCGCACCGTGCTCGGCCTCGGCCTGCGCCACCTGCTGTATCTGCCGCCCTATTTCGACCGTGGTGTCACGCCCGAAGGCATCGAGGATGCTTTTGCTGCGATCATCGACGGCGTCGCCGACGATCGCCTGCGCGCCTCGCTCTATCACATCCCGCAGGTCTCCGGCGTTGCGATCCCGACCGGTGTCGCTGCGAACTTGCGCAAGCGTTACGGCAAGGTGGTTGCGGGCCTGAAGGACTCCAGCGGCGACTTCAAGCAGTTCCAGGCATTCCGTGCTGCCGCGCCGGATCTCGCCATCACCGTCGGCAACGAAGCCGACATCACCCGCGCGATCGTCGCCGGCGGCGCCGGCACCATCTGCGGCATGGCCAACGTCGTGCCCGAGCTGGTCAAGGGCATGGTTGACGGCAAGGACGTCGAGGCGCGCATGCAAGCCGCGACCGATGTCGTGCTGAACACGCCGTCGTTCCTCGCGACGCTGAAGGCAATCCTCGCCGCACAGACGGGCGACGCCGGCTGGCTGCGCGTACGCCCGCCGTTCCGTGCTTCGTCCGATGGTGCGGCGCTCAAGCGAAAGATTGACGAGCTGATTGCTCCTGCCATCGCGTGAGATGCGAAACTTTCGTGACACGTTGCCGCGGATTCGCGTGCAGCGTGTTGCGATCCCTGCGACGTCAATCGGTGATTGCCGTTCGGTGCGCCGATGCGCTTAGAACGATTCAACACTAGAGCGATTCAAGCTCGCCTACGGTTCTCTTCGATCCCGCCGACTGTTACAGGCGCACACTTCAATGTTCTTGACTTGAAGTGGAATGAAAGTGCGTGCCCTCGTGGATGGCCAACGCGTCAGCGGCCATCGTCATCATGCCGGCAAGAGCCGTGCAGGTCTTCTCCTCGGCGCAGCGGTGCTGCTCGTCGAATCCCCCTCGAACACGACGACCGCGCAGGCGCAGTCAGCGCTGCCGCCGGTGACAGTGGAAGCGCCGGTGCAGCGACCGAAGCCGGCCCGCGCATCTGAATCGCCCCAGCGCCGGACGCAAGCCGCCGCGCGCCAGCGCAGCCGGAATGCCGCCACACCAGCAGCACCGACAATATCGGAACGTGCTGCAGCCGCGGCCGCCGCGCAGCAAGCTGCCAAGCTCGGTTACCGCGCGATGCCGAGTTCGACCACACTGCGCAGCGGCGCCTCGCCCCTCGATACCTCGCAGGCGGTCAACATCGTGCCTGAACAGGTGTTGAAGGACCAGCTCCCGCGGAACATCGACGATGCGCTCATCAATGTCTCCGGCATCACTCAGACCAACACGCTCGCCGGCAGCCAGGACGCGGTGATCCGCCGCGGCTTCGGCGACAACCGCGACGGTTCGATCATGCGCAACGGCATGCCGCTGGTGCAGGGCCGCAGCTTCAATCCCGCGGTCGAAAGCGTCGAGGTGCTGAAGGGGCCGGCCTCGCTGCTCTACGGCATCATGGATCCCGGCGGCATCGTCAACACGATCAGCAAACGCCCGGAGCTCTATCAGCACGGTTCGGTCACGCTGCTCGGCTCGGCATTCAGTGCCTCGAAAACCGGCGCTGACGGCCTGCTCGACGTTACCGGTCCGATCGGCGATCAGGGCCTTGCCTATCGCTTCATCGGCTACGGCGTCAGCGAAGATTACTGGCGGAATTTCGGCCGTCACCGCGAAATGCTGGTCGCACCGTCGCTGGCCTGGTACGGCCAGGACACGACGGTCCAGCTCAATTACGAGCACCGTGAATTCATCTATCCGTTCGATCGTGGCACGGCGTTCAATCCGGTGACCAAGGCACCGCTCGCAGTGCCGTCCACGCGCCGGCTCGATGAGCCCTTCAACAACACCTGGGGCACCTCGGACTTGATGCAAGCCTCGATCGAGCATCGCTTCAACCAGGACTGGAAGCTTTACGCCGGCTACAGCTACAACACCGAAACCTTCAGCGCCAACCAGCTCCGCATCTCCACCCTCAACTTCACGACGGGCGTCGAGACGCGCAGCAACGACGGCACGCAGGGCTCGCTCAGTAATGCCAGCTATGGAACGTCGTACATTTCCGGCGGCTTCTGGCTCGGCAATATGCGCAACGAGGTGGTATTCGGCGGCGACGGCCAGTATCGCACCATCTATCGCGACAATCTGATACGGCAGGCGACTCCCGCCATCAACGTCTACAATCCAGTCTACGGGCTGGTCGGACCGGGCACGACGGTGTCGAACAGCGATAGCGCACAGACAGACAAGCTCGGCCAATGGTCGCTGTTCTTCCAGGACACCCTGCATCTCACCGAACGGTTCGCGCTGGTCGGCGGCGTCCGTTACATGGACTACGACCAGATCGCCGGGCGCGGGAAACCGTTCGTCACCAATACCAACGTGTCGCAAGACAAGGTGCTTCCCCTCGGCGGCGCCATCTTCAAGCTGACCGACGAGATCTCGCTGTATGCGAGCTACACCGAATCGCTGAAGCCCAACTCGACCATCGCGCCGATCGGCATCGTGATCGATTCCAACGTCGCGCCCGAAGAAGGCGTGTCATATGAGACCGGCGTGAAGTTCGATCTGAACAAGCGTATCTCCGGTACGCTGGCGCTCTACGATCTCGACAAGAAGAACGTGCAGACGACGAAGACGAACAGCGCTGGCGTGGTGGAACTCCATACCGTCGGCCGCGCCCGCTCCCGGGGCGTCGAGCTGGACGTGACCGGCAGGCTTACCGACAGCTGGGCCTTGATCGGCAGCTATGGCTATACCGACGCGCGGGTGACGGCATCCGAAGATCGGTCGCTCTACGGCATGAAGCTGCAGAACGTCGCGCTGAACACGGCCTCGCTCTATCTGGTCTATGATTTCGGTACAGCTTTGCCGGGCCAGCTCCGCCTCGGCGGCGGCGCGCGCTATGTCGGCGACCGTCCCGGTGATGCGATCAACAGCTTCTTCTTGCCGTCCTATGTGGTCGCCGATATTTTCGCGACCTATGAGACGAACTACCAGAACACGCCGGTGATCTATCAGCTCAACGTCAAGAACCTGTTCGACACCGTCTATTATCCCTCCGCCGTCAACAATCTGAACGTCGCGATCGGCGATGCGCGCCGCGTTTCGCTGTCGGCAACGGTGAAGTTCTAGCGATGGCGGTGCGGCACAAAGCCATCGCGGTCCTGATCGCGGCGGCGTCTGCCTGCCTTGCTGCCACAGGTGCGAGCCGCGCCGAGGAGATCACGCTCTATTCGACCAGGGAGGTTGCCCTGGTCGAGCCTGTCGTTGCGGCCTTCACGGAAGCCAGCGGCGTCAAGGTGAAAATCGTCTTCGTCGAGGACAGTCTCGTCAAGCGCTTGGTATCGGAAGGTGACGCGTCGTCTGCCGACCTATTGATGACGATCGGGCTGGACAAGACGACCCAGCTCTCCACCCGCGGTCTGACGCAAGCCTTCACGCCGTCGCGTCTCGACCAGGTGGTCCCTCCAAATCTCCGTGGTAACGGCGCGCAATGGCTTGCGCTTTCCGTCCGCCCGCGCGTTGCCTTTGTGCGCAAGGACAGCGCGCTTGCTTCGATCGACTATGAAGACCTCTCCGATCCCAGATGGCGCGGCAAGCTCTGCATGCGCTCGCCGCTGCATCAGAACAATGTCGCGCTGGTTGCGGCCTATCTCGTCCATCACGGCGAGGCCGCGACGGAGGCCTGGCTCGCCGGGCTGAAGGCCAATCTCGCGCACAAGCCTGATGGCAAGGACAACGACGTGATCCGCGAGATCGCGCAAGGCGCGTGCAAGATCGGCATCGGCAACACCGTGGCATTGGCGCAATTGCGCGACGGACGCGAAGGGGCCGACTGGCGTGCCTGGACGATGGAGGTCAAGGCGGTGCCATCGACCTTCAAGGGCGGCGGCACGCATGTGAACCTCACCGGCGCGGCCATCGCGAAACAGGCGCCACATCCGGCGTTGGCGCGACAATTCCTCGAATTCCTTGTCACGCCGGCAGCGCAGCGGATCTTTGCCGCTGCCGAGTTGGAATACCCCGTGCTTGCAGCAGCGGAGCGTGCACCGATCGTTGCCGAAATGGGCACGTTCATCGCCGATGCAATTTCGATCGACCAGATCGCCGCACGTCAGCAGGCCGCGATCTCGCTTATCAAGAAGGTTGGCTTCGATGAGTAGGGTGGGGCATCACATCAAGGCCGCTCTGCACCAGATTCACTCGATCGCGGGCCTCGTGCTTGCGCTGCTGCTGGCCTTGATCGCGCTGACCGGCGCGATCATGAGCTTTGAGGACGAGATCGGCGATCATCTGAATAGCGGTATCATGCAGGTCGCGCCGCGCCAGGCGCCGGCGCTGATGCCGGACGAACTGGTGGCCCGGCTGAAGGCGGGGCAGGACCTCGGCAAGGTCTCGGCCGTCACGCTGTCGAGCGATCCGGCCGCGGCGGTGCGTGTCCGCTTCGCGCGTGACGAGCAGGGCGCGCGGCCGACATCGCTCTATGTCGATCCCTACGACGCGCGCGTGCTGGGTGCGCCGCGTGGCGAGGAGTTCTTCGCGACCGTGCGCAGGCTGCATCGATGGCTGTTGATCCCCGGCGATGCCAAGGGGTGGGGACGCCAGATCACCGGCATCGCCGCGCTCGGCCTGATCGTCATGCTCATCTCGGGCCTCGTGCTGCGCTGGCCGCGCCGCGCCGGCAGCGTGAAGATGTGGCTGAAACCCAATCTCGGACTCAGCGGGCGCGGCCTGCACCGCTCGCTGCATGCCGTCATCGGCACCTGGGTACTGCCGGTCTATCTGGTGATGACGCTGACCGGGCTGTGGTACTCGTTCGACTGGTACAAGGACGGGGTGGTCTGGCTGCTGTCGCGTCCAGAGGTCGCTGCTGCGAAGATGCAGCCGAAGATGTCCGCAAAGGTGCCGCGTCCGTCCGCCCGGCCCGAGCCGGCCCAGCCGATCGGATTCGATCAGGCATGGACGACGCTCCAGCATGAGGAGGGGAAACATTTCTCCAGAGCGTTGCTGACGCTGCCCGCCGGACCCGGCACGGTCATCCGGATCCGGTCGTGGCCGAAGGATTCGACGCTCGATACCACGCGCGACGAATTCCGCGTGGATGCGGTCACGGGGCAGGTGATTTCGGCGGAGCGCTATGCCGACAAGACGCTCGGCCAGAAGATCATCGCGAACGTGCTCGACATCCATCGCGGCGCGTTCCTGGGCTGGCCGGGCAAGCTCGCCTTCATGATTGCAGCAGCGTTGATGCCGCTGTTCTCGGTCACCGGCATTTTGCTCTATCTGTCGCGCCGCAGGCTGCGGCGTCCCGCGCAGCCGCCGCTCGGGCGGCTGGTTCCGGGCGAGTGAACGGCCGCGAAGGCTAGCCAAGCGCGCGACAATCGTTCAAAAGCCCTTGGCCGTACTTGCCAGGGTTCACGCCATGAAGCTCTTCACCGTTACCCCCGCCGATATCCGCCGCGCGCTGCTGCTCCGCGAGGAGATCGCGCTGCTCGATCTCAGGTACGAGGCCGGCTTCGCCACCGGGCATCCGCTGTTTGCCGCCAACATGGCCGCGGACCGGATCGCGATCGAGGCCGAGCTGCGGTTGCCGCGCAAGGACGTCGCGATCGTGCTCTACGATGATGGCGAGGGACTTGTTGCAACCGGCGCCGAGCGGCTTGCCGCGCTCGGCTACACCAATGTCAGCGCGCTCGACGGCGGGCTGAAGGCCTGGCGCGATGCGGGCTATCAGGTGTTCGAGGACGTCAATTCCTATTCCAAGGCATTCGGCGAGCTGGTCGAGGCCCGCCGCCACACGCCGTCGTTCAGTGCCGACGAAGTGGCAAAGCTGATCGCGGACAAGGCCGACATCGCCATCCTCGATGTTCGCCGCTTCGACGAATATGCGACCATGAACATTCCGGGCTCGGTCAGCGTGCCCGGCGCTGAGCTGGTGCTGCGCGCAGGACAGGCCGCGCCCGACCCTGAGACCACCATCATCGTGAATTGCGCCGGGCGCACGCGCTCGATCATCGGCACCCAGTCGCTGATCAACGCCGGCGTGCCCAACAAGGTGCGGGCGTTGCGCAACGGCACGATCGGCTGGACGCTGGCGCGGCACACGCTCGATCATGGCGCGGACCGGCGTGGCGCGATCGGGCCATTCGAGGGGGGCCCGGCCAATGCGCGCGACGTCGCCTATCGCGCCGGTGTTCGCCATATCGGCGCGAGCGAGGCGAAGGCGCTCGCAGCTCAGACCGATCGCACGCTCTATCGTTTCGACGTGCGCGACGCAGAGGAGTATGCGGCCGGCCATCTCCCCGGCTTCCGCCATTATCCCGGTGGCCAGCTCGTCCAGGAAACCGACATGGCCGCGCCCGTGCGCGGCGCGCGCATCCTCCTGACCGACGACAAGGGCGTGCGTGCCGACATGACGGCATCCTGGCTCGCGCAGATGGGCTGGGAGGTCTACGTCCTCGAAGGCGGTTACGAGGGTGAGCTCGAGGTCGGCCCGCCGCGCGTGCTGCCGAAGCCCGATCCGGCGCACCGCTACCGCCGGCCCTATGAGGGCACTGACGTCGCCGAGCGCGCGATGCAGGCCTATCTCGACTGGGAATATGGCTTGGTCGAGCAGCTGCGTCTCGACGGCACGCATGGGTTTTACGTCATTTGACCGGGCGGCCACCGTAAACACTTACCGCCCCGCCATCTTCTCCCCATATCCAAACCCTATTGTGCTGCATCTCCCCCGCGGTCTATGAGCTGCGGCAAAGCTGTGACCTACGGAGATTCCATGCCAGCCCCAGGCCAAAGCCCCGAGCGGAACGCGAAGGCGCTGTTGCTCGAAGGCGTCAATGACAGCGCTGTCGACCTGTTCCGGAGCGCGGGCTTCACCAATGTCGAGCGGTTGACCAAGGCGCTGGACGGCGAAGACCTGCGGCGCGCGCTGAAGGGCGTGTCGCTGCTCGGCATCCGCTCGCGCACCCAGATCACCGATGAGGTGCTCGCGGCCGCGGACGGGCTTCTCGCGGTTGGCTGCTTCAGCGTCGGCACCAACCAGGTCGATCTCCTGGCGGCCCGCAAGCGCGGCATTCCCGTGTTCAACGCGCCGTTTTCCAACACGCGCAGCGTCGCCGAGCTCGTGATCGGCGAGATCGTGATGCTGCTGCGGCGCATCTTCCCGCGCTCGGTGTCGGCCCATGAGGGCGGCTGGGACAAGTCGGCGACCGGCAGCCGCGAGGTGCGCGGCCGCACGCTCGGAATCATCGGCTACGGCAATATCGGCTCGCAGCTCTCGACGCTGGCCGAAGCGATCGGCATGCGCGTGATCTATTTCGACCGCACCGACAAGCTCCGCCACGGCAACACCGAGCCGGTCGAGAAGCTGGAAGAGCTGCTGGCGCAGAGCGATGTCGTCAGCCTTCACGTGCCCGAGACGCCGGAGACCGCGGGCATGATCGGCGAGACGGAGGTGCGGGCGATGAAAGCAGGCTCGTTCCTGATCAACAACAGCCGCGGCACCGTGGTTGATCTCGATGCGCTCGCGGGCGCCCTGCGCGACGGCCATCTCGCCGGCGCAGCCATTGACGTGTTTCCGGTCGAGCCGTCCTCGAACTCGGATCGCTTCAAGAGCCCGGTGCAGGGCCTCGAGAACGTCATCCTCACCCCGCATATCGGCGGCTCGACCGAGGAAGCACAAGAGCGCATCGGCGGGGAAGTCGCGCGAAAACTGGTCGACTATTTCATCACGGGATCGACCATGGGCGCGGTGAATTTCCCGGAGGTGCAACTGCACTTGCGTCCCGCCGGTGCGCGCTTCAGCCATGTCCATCGCAACGTGCCGGGCATGCTGCGGCGGCTGAACGAGGTTTTCCTCCAGCGCGACATCAACATCGTCGCGCAATATCTGGAGACCGCCGGCGACCTCGGCTACGTCGTGCTCGACGCCGACCTCGGGGGCGAGGATTCAGGCGCGCTGCTTGCGCAGATCCGCGCGCTTGAGGGCACGGTCGGCGCACGGCTGGTATTCGAGCACTGAACCGCCCTACGTTCCGGTTGCATCTTGCGGTCACAGCTCCCACACTGCTGTCATCCTCGGCGTGCTACAATCACGTCGAATTTGAGCTTCAGTTGCGTGAGTGTCCGCCATGGAACGAGACGCCGTACTGATTGATCTCGCGCTTCAGGGCGGCGGTTCGCACGGCGCCTTCACTTGGGGTGTGCTCGACCGCCTCCTGGAAGAGAGATGGCTAGAGATCGCAGCGATCTCCGGAACCTCCGCAGGCGCGATGAACGCGGCCGTGCTGGCGGACGGCTGGACGGCCGGTGGCGCCGAGGGCGCGCGCGACGCGCTCGAAAAATACTGGCGCCGCGTTTCGAAGGCTGCCGCCTTTAGTCCGCTCCGGCGCTCGCCGCTCGATCGATTGATGGGGCGCTGGACGCTCGATACGTCGCCCTTCTACATTCTCACCGATTTGATGTCGCGCGTGCTGTCGCCCTACGATCTCAATCCGACCGGCTACAATCCGCTGCGCGCCGTGCTGGCCGAGAGTATCGATTTCGAGCGGCTCGCGAACTCGCCAATAAAGCTGTTCGTCACCGCGACGCGGGTGCGCACCGGCCGTGGACGGATCTTCCGCAATGCCGAGATCACGGCGGACGTGCTGCTGGCGTCGGCCTGCCTGCCGACCATGTTCCGCGCGATCGACATCGACGGCGAACCCTATTGGGACGGCGGCTTCGCCGGCAACCCCACGATCACGCCGCTTATTCGCGAAAGCGATGCGCACGACACGATCCTGGTGCAGATCAATCCGACCGAAACGCTCGAAGAGCCGCGGACGGCTGCGGAGATTCTCAATCGATTGAACGAGATTTCGTTCAATTCGCCCCTGATGAAGGAATTGCGCATGATCGCGCTGCTGCGCCAGGCGGCCGACCCCGGCAGCGGCGAGGGCGCGCGCTGGGCAAAGATGCGGACCCACCGCGTCAAGAGCGACATGCTGGCGAAGTTCGGCGCGTCATCCAAGCTCAACGCCGAATGGGAGTTCGTCTCGATGCTGCGCGCCGAGGGGCGCCTGGCCGCGGACGCGTTTCTCGCCGCGCACGGTGCCGACATCGGCCGGCAATCGACCGCCGATCTCGACGTCCTGCTGTCGGAGTGCTGAGGCATGGGTCTTCTCGGCCTCCTCGTCGGGCTCGCCCTGCTCGTCCTGTTCGCTTTTCGCGGCTGGAGCGTGCTTCTGCTGGCGCCGTTTGCAGCGCTCGTTGCCGCGTTGTTCGGCGGCGAGCCGCTGCTTGCGAACCTGACCCAGGTGTTCATGGTGCATGCGGCGGGATTTCTGGCGCAATTCTTCCCGATCTTCCTGCTTGGCGCGGTCTTCGGCAAGCTGATGGACGATAGCGGTGCGGTCACGTCGGTCGCCGCCTTCATGGCGGAGCGCCTCGGCGAGCGTCGCGTGATCCTGGCGGTGGTGCTCGCCGGTGCCGCGGTGACCTATGGCGGCGTCAGCCTGTTCGTTGCGTTTTTCGTCATCGTTCCCATGGCCCGCTCGCTGTTTCGCGCGGCTTCGATCCCGCGTCGCCTGATCCCGGCTGCGATCGTGCTGGGAACGTCGACCTTCACCATGTCGGCCTTGCCGGGCACGCCGTCGATCCAGAATGCGATCCCGATGCCGTTCTTCGGCACGACGCCGTTCGCAGCGCCAGGTCTCGGTATCATCGCCTCCCTCATCATGCTCGTGACAGGATTGTGGTGGCTGCACCGCGCTGAAGCCGCAGCGCGCCGTACCGGAGAAGGCTATGGCGACGACATCGAGGGCGCGACCGAGCGCGCCGCCGCCGACGAGCTCGTGCGCGAGCGCGCCACGACCGCGCGCGAGTTCGATCCGGCGGAACTCCAGCACGGTCAGCGCAGCGAGCGGCCGTCGCCCGTGTGGAGTGCGATCGCGCCGCTGATCGTGGTCGTCATCGTGAATCTGGTGATGTCGCTCGTAGTGCTGCCGCGGCTCGATGTCAGCTATCTCGCCGAGCAGCGTTTTGGTGAAACCACGCTCGCGGCCGTCGCAGGCGTGTGGTCGGTCGCGGTCGCGCTGACTGCGGCCATCGTCACGACCATCGTGCTGAACCGGGCTCGCCTGCCGGCGCTTCGCCGCACCATGGACGCCGGAGCCAATGCATCCGTCCTGCCTGCGTTCAGCGTCGCGAGCCTCGTCGGGTTCGGCGCGGTCGTCGCCTCGCTGCCGGCGTTTACGATCGTGCGCGACTGGGTGCTGGCGATCGAAGGCGGACCGCTGGTCTCGCTAGCGGTCGCGACCAACATCCTGGCCGCTCTGACCGGGTCGGCGTCAGGCGGCCTGACCATTGCCCTCGACGCGCTCGGCCAGACTTATGTCGAGCTCGCCGCGCGCACCGGCATAGCCCCTGCGCTGATGCACCGCGTGGCGGTGATCGGCTCGGGGACGCTCGACATCCTGCCGCACAATGGCGCGGTGGTCAGCCTGCTCGCGATCTGCGGCCTGACGCATCGCGATAGCTATTTCGACATCGTCATGGTCGGCATCGTGACCTCGCTGCTGGCGCTGGTGGCTGTGATCGCCCTGGGCAGCGCGCTGGGATCGTTCTGAAGGAAGGCCAGCGCAAGCGATTGACGGAAGGGCGAAGGTTGCATTGAATGCGGCCAACCGTCGGATACAAAAATAGGGAAAGCCAGGGTGGAAACGATGACGCGAAAGAACGCGAAGCGGTGTGCATTGCTCGTGGGTGCGGCGGTCGCGCTGAGTGCGAATGCCGTGTCGGCGGCGACGCTGGCGGAGGATGCGGAGATGGTCTGCAAAAGCCTCGCTGGCGGCGCCGATGCCGTGAAGATCGTTTCCGCGACATTGCTGGCGCCGTCGCAACTGGCTGTCGCCGAGCGCGGGCCGACGCCGTCTGGGCGCATCACGCCGGCCAATCCCGGTTTCTGCAAGGTGCTGGGTCACATCGACCCAACCGATCCCAAGGCGCCGCCGATTAAATTCCAGGTCAACCTTCCCGTCGAATGGAACGGGCGCTCCGTTCAGTATGGCGGTGGGGGCTTTAACGGCGTGCTGATCACCGGCCTTGGGCTGCCGCCGGCCTATCCGTTCGACAAGCCGTCGCCGCTGGCGCGCGGCTTCGTCACCTACGGCACCGATTCCGGCCATGAGTCCAAGCCAGGCGAGCCGCCGCAACTGTTCGCGCTGAATGACGAAGCCTTCGAGAATTTCGCCCACCGTGCCTACAAGAAGGTGCGCGACGCCGCGGTTGGGCTGATGGAGCGCACATACGGCAAGAAGCCGGAAAAAATGTACTTCATGGGCTCGTCCGAGGGCGGCCGCGAAGGCCTCACCATGGCGCAGCGTTACCCTGATGATTTCGATGGCATCTTCGCCCGCGTGCCCGTGATCAACTGGGTCGGCCTGCAGCATGCCGGCACGCGCTCGGGGCTCGCGACCATGGGCGAGGGCTGGATCAATCCGGCGCAGGTCAAGCTCGTGGCCGATTCCGTGCGGCAGGCTTGCGACAAGGCCGACGGCTCCGATAATGCGCTGGTGCAGGACCCCGTAGCCTGCAAGGCAGCGTTCAAGGTCGAGACGCTGCGTTGTGCGGCGGGCCAGAGCGGCGATCAGTGCCTCACCGATGCACAGATCAAGGCCGTGAACACGCTGCACGGGACCTACAAATTCCCGTTCGCGCTCGCCAACGGGCTCGACGATTATCCGGGCTGGGGCGTGTCGGGCGAGGATGCGGCGGCGATCGGACCGACCGGTGGCTGGGTGGCGTGGTGGCTTGGCACAGCGCCACCCGCGCAGCCGCCTGCCCCCAACAACGGCATCGCCTGGATCTACGGCGCCGGCGGCATTCAACATGTGTTCGCACGCGATCCCAAGCTCGACGTCACCACCTACAAGGTCGAGGAGCACAAGGCGCGGCTGCTAGAGGTCTCGAGCCTGATGGATTCGACCGATCCGGATCTCAGCCGTTTTCGCGGACGCGGCGGCCGGCTGATCATGCTCGAGCACATGGCCGACTATGCGCAGAGCCCCTATGCCGGCATCCGCTATTTCGAAAGCGTCGAGCGCAAGCTCGGCAAGGCCGAGACGGCGGAATTCGCGCGGCTCTACACCGCCCCCGGCGTCGACCATGTCGGCTCCGGCGCGCCGGCCAATGTCGACATGCTGAGCGCATTGGTCGACTGGGTCGAGAAGGGCAAGGCGCCCGGCGATCTCGAAGTTAGCGAGCAGAAGGTCGAGGCGCCGTCGTTTGCCGTGTTGCGCGCGATGCCGCTGTGCCGCTGGCCGTCCTGGCCGCGTTACAAGAGCGGCCCGGTCACGGAGGCGTCCAGCTTCACCTGCGCGCCGTGAGGCGGCTCTTCACCTCTCCCGCTTGCGGGGAGAGGTCGGATCGCTCTTGCGATCCGGGTGAGGGGGTACAGGTCCCTCGACGATCTCACGTGTGGAGAGAGGCCCCTCACCCCGACCTTCTCCCCGTAAGAACGGGGAGAGGGGGAAGAAGAGCCTAATGCACCGGCCCACCGGCCGCCTTCACGCGCCGCGTCAGCAGCACCGCGATCGCGGCGATCACCAGCACGATGCCGATCACGGCAAAGGCGTCGGAATAGCCCATCACCAGCGCCTGGCGCTTGACCGTCTTGCCGAGCGCGATGATGGCCTGCTCGCGCGCGGCGTGGGGGTCGGGCACGCCGTGGGCCATGAAGTAATCCGTCATCTGCGCGATGCGGGTGCGGACTTCCTCGCGGCCGAGCGTGACCGACTGGCCGATGATGTTGGAGTGGAACTGCTCGCGCTTGGTGATGATGGTCGCGAGCGTCGCCGTGCCGATCGCGCCGCCGAGATTGCGGAACATGTTGCTGATGCCGGAGGCCGCGGCCGCGTCCTGCGGCGCGATGCCGCCCGTCAGCACCGAGGTCAGCGGCGTCAGCACCATGGCCTGTCCCACGGCACGCACGATGTTCGGAATCCAGAGCTGGTCGCCGGCATAGTCCGGCGACATCGCCGTGTTCATGAAGCAGCTATAGGCGAAGATCAGAAGGCCGGTGATCGCGATATAGCGCGTGTCGAAGCGTTGCATCAGCTTCGGGATCAGCGGGATCAGCACGAGCTGCGGCAGGCCGGTCCAGGCCAGCACATTGCCGATCTGCTCGGCGTTGTAGCCCTGCGCCTGGCCGAGATAGGCGGGCAGGATATAGACCGAGCCGAACAGCGCGAAGCCGACCATCGTCATCGCAATGGTGCCGAAGCCGAAATTACGCTGCGTCAGGAGACGCAGCCGGATCAGCGGCTTCTCGATCGTGAGCTCGATCGTGACGAACAGCGTCAGGCTGACGGCCGCGATCACGGCGAGCTTGACGATGAAGGGCGAGGAGAACCAGTCGTCCTTGTTGCCTTCCTCGAGCACGGCCTGCAGTGCCGACAGCCCGATCGCCATGGTGAAGATGCCGGCCCAGTCGCCTTCCTTCAAGAGACCGAGCTGCATCTTCTGCTTCTCCAGCGTCAGATAGAGCGCCGCCACCATCACCGCGGTCGGGATCACGTTGACGAAGAAGATGGTACGCCAGCCGTAGTTCTCCGTGAGATAGCCGCCGATGGTCGGGCCGATCGAGGGTGCGAAGGTGACGGACAGCGCGAAGATCGCAAGACCCACCGGCTGCTGCGGCTTCGGCAGCTTGGTCAGCACCAGCGTGAACGCCATCGGGATCAGCACGCCGCCGGCAAAGCCCTGCAGGCCGCGCATCGCGATCATCGACGGCAAATCATGTGTGAAGGCGCAGGCGACCGAGAACGCCGCGAACAGCGTCGCGCTCGCCAGCATGTAGCGGCGGAACGAGAACACGCGGCTCAAATAGTCGGTCAACGGGATCACGATGATCTCGCCGATCAGATACGACGTCGAGATCCAGGAGCCGTTGTCGGCGCCGGTTCCGATGCCGCCCTCGATGTTGGCCAGCGAGGCGTTGGTGATCTGGATGTTCAGGATCGCCATGAACGAGCCGATCATGGCGGCGAGCACGGCGATCCAGATCGCGGCACTCGCGCGGTTCGGGTCGGCTATTGCCGGATCAGGCGTCGCGGCCGGTGTTGCTGGCGTCGAAAGTGAGAGGCTGTTTGACATAGCACGACCCTCCGGAAACGAGCTTCGCCTTTACGTTTGTCTTGGGCGTCACGGCCGCATTCGCGGTCGGCGCGGTCGAACGTGTTGCAATAGTCGGGATCACCGACATGCCCGGCCGTAGCGCGATCGCGGGACCGTGCGCGGCATCGAGCGCGATCTTGACGGGGATGCGCTGCACCACCTTGGTGAAATTGCCGGTGGCGTTGTCGGGCGGCAGCAGCGCGAACTCCTGGCCGCTCGCCGGCGCGATGGAATCGACGTGGCCGTGCACGACCTGGCCCGGGAAGGTGTCGACCTCGATATCGACGGCCTGGCCGGCCTGCACGTGGGTGAGCTGCGTCTCCTTGAAGTTGGCGACCACATAGGCGCCCTCGGCCGGCACGATGGCCATCAGCTGCGTGCCCGCCTGTACGAACTGGCCGACGCGCAAGGAGCGGTTGCCGACCACGCCGTCGATCGGCGAGACGATTGTGGTGTAGCCGAGATTGAGCTCGGCCTGACGCTGGAGTGCGGCCGCGCGTGCGGCGGCGGCCCTGGCTTGCAATATCTCGGCGTTGAGGAGATCGACCTGCTTCAAGGCGGAGGTGAGATTGGCGATATCGCGCTGGATCGCCGCGTCTGCGCCGGCGTCGCGCGCTTGCGCCTGCTGCGCGTTCTGCACGCTGCCGAAACCCGTTGCCGCGAGATCGGTGTAGCGCTTGTTCTCCTGCTTCGCGAAAACCTTCGCGGCATTGTCGACATCAATGGTCGCTCTTGCCGCCGCGATCACGGCCTCCTGGACCTCGAGCTGCGCTTGCTTGCTTGTCACCGTCGCATTCGCGGCGGCGACGTCGGCCTTGGCCTGGTCGAGCGCGACGCGGAAGTCGCGATCGTCGATCCTGGCGAGCACCTGGCCGGCCTTCACATGCTCGTTATCGCCGACCAGGACGCGGTCGAGGTAGCCGCTGACCTTCGGCGCGATCGTGGTGTTGTCAGCCTTCACATAGGCGTCATCGGTGGAGACGAGGTACTGCCCGACGGTCCAGTAGTCGTAGCCGTACCAGCTCGCGCCGGCCAGCGCGACGATCGCCGCACCCATCAGCAACAGCTTGCGGAGATTGATTTTTTGCCGGCGGACGCCGGTCGGTGCGGTGGGCAGCACGCCCTCCGGCACGGTTGCTGGAATAGCGGTTTGGGTCGCAGCAGATGGGGTCGTGTGGACGGACATGGCCGGCTCCCCTGAATTAGGAAACTTGACGATTTCCAAAATGAGACTAGCTTTGGAATTGTCAATGGAATGACAGGCGTCATTTAAAAGCATGGCTCAGGCAAAGCCATCAGGTGAATGCCGCCCCCGCGGGCGGCCGCAACTGCGCAGCGACGAGGAGACGAGGCAGATCGTCTTCGACGCCGGGCGCCACGCCTTCGCCGTCGACGGCTATGCCGCGACCAGCACCGAAGAGCTGGCACGCCGCGCCGGCATCTCGACCAAGACGCTCTATCGCCTGTTTCCGGGCAAGGCCGCGCTGTTCGAGGCGATGTGCGCGGACAGGCTCGAGCGGCTGCTCTCCGCCGTCGATCTGCAAGGAAGCGACGAGGTCGATATCGAGACGGGCCTGCGTGCCGCGCTGCTGGCCTGCGCCGATCTCGCGCTCGATCCTGAGGTCGTGGCGCTGCAGCGCATGGTGCTGCAGGAATCCGCCGCGTTCCCCGAGCTCGCCGCCAACTTCTACAGCAACGGCATTTCCCGCACCGTCAGGACGCTCGCGGGCTGGCTGCGTGTCCAGGTCAAGCGCAAGCGCATCGCCATCGATGATGCGGAGGAAGTTGCCGGCATGCTGATCGGCATGGTCGCATCGGCGCCGCAGCGCGCGGCGATCTATGGGGGCATGCCGCTGCCGTCACGCAAGCAGATCGAGCGCCGCGTGCAAACCTGCGCGGCGCTGTTCCTCGATGGCTGCCGCGCCGCGTAGCCGTCTCCCTTTGACAATCCGGTTCGGCTCGGCTATCTATTTCGCATGCGAAATAAAGAAGCCGCAGCGAGGCATCATCGGCTTATTTACCTCCTGAACGTCGCGCAACGCCGTTTGCAGCGCTGGATGGCGGCGCAGCCGCAGAACGAGGTCACGCCGGCGCAGGCGGGGCTGTTGTTCATCCTCGGCAAGCAGGACGGCGTGCTGATGGGCGAGGCAGGCGCGGCGCTCGACATGGGGCCGGCCGGCATCTCAGGCCTCGTCGATCGCAGTGCTGCGGCGAGGCTGGTCGAGCGGCGGGCCGATCGCGAGGATGGCCGGGCCTGGCGCGTATGGCTGACGCCGAAGGGGCGCACCGTGCTGACGCAGGCGAAGACTGACGCGGCGCAGATCAACGCCGCGTTGACGGACGGATTTACCAGCGCGGAGATCGACATCGTCGCGCGCTGGCTGACCAGCATTCAGGACAAGTTTCCAAGACCTTCAGACGACTAAAGGAGAGACCCATGACCGAGCACGTCCGGATCGAGAACAACAACGGAATTCTCACCCTCACGCTGGCGCGCCCCGACAAGAAGAACGCGCTGACGGATGCGATGTACGGCAAGCTCGCCGACACCATCGAATCCGCCGAGTTCGATCCGTCCGCCCGCGTGATCCTGATCCGCGGCGAGGGTGACATGTTCACCGCCGGCAACGATGTCGGCGAATTCGCCGCCGTGGCAGCCGGCAAGTCCGAAGGCAGCCGTAACGTCGTGCGCTTCATCCAGTCGCTGGCGCGCTGCACCCGGCCGCTCGTCGCGGCCGTGCAGGGCCGCGCCGTCGGCGTCGGCACCACGATGCTGCTGCATTGCGACCTCGTCGTGCTCGCCGACAACGCGCAATTGTCGACGCCCTTCGTCAGCCTCGCGCTGGTGCCGGAGGCCGCCTCCAGCCTGCTGATGCCGGCACGCATCGGCTACGCCCGCGCCTACGAGATGTTCGCGCTGGGCGAGACCGTACCGGCGAGGTCGGCGTTGGAATGGGGCCTTGCCAACCGTGTGGTGCCGCTCGACAAGCTCGATGCCGAGGCGCTCGCGCTGGCGCAGCGGCTCGCTCGCCAGCCGGCCGGCGCGCTTACTGCGACCAAGAAGTTGATGCGCAACGGCGAGGCGCTGGTCGCACAGATGCAGGCCGAAGGCGAGCAATTCGCGCAGCGTTTGCGCACGGCGGAAGCACGCGAGGCCTTCACCGCCTTCGCCGAGCGCCGGCCGCCGGATTTCACCAAGGTTGCCTGATTTCGCTAGTCTTAAAGCGCTTACAGACCGGGCACTTCCGGCAATTTGACTAAAACCTTAACCGATCCTTGGCATGTCGCGATGCAGGGTGGCCGGCAGTACAATGCAGGCCCCCTGACTCATGGCAATGTTTAAGAAATCGGTAAGCTCGCTTCTCCTGACCTTGATGGCTCTGCTGGCCGCCGGTGCGCTGGCCTCTACCGCGATCCAGATGTTCGGAGCGTTCGGTCGCTACAGCGACAGTCTCGAGACGGCGCGGCTCGCCGCTGCCGACAAGGCGATCTTCCATGGCGTGCTCGCGTTGCGCAACAATCGTGGCGATGCCCAGAGCGCCATCCTTGGCGAGGACGATCCCAAGGCAAAACTCGCCGAAGCCGAGAAGGCCGAGCAGGGCGGCTATGAAGGGATCAGCGCTGCACTCCCGACCGTCGATTTCGCACGCCGCGACGAGCTCGCCGGCACGCTGAAGCAGCGCTGGAACGAAGCCGCGCCGCAATTCCAGCTGTTCTACGACGAGGCCAGGCTTCCGCGCGCCGAGCGCAAGATGGAGCGAACCAATTCCTGGTACGATGCCGTCACCAAGGTCATCGACACTGCGAACCTCGCCTCCACCGCGGTGTCGAACCGCGCCTGGATGAACGATCCCTACATCGCCCGCATGATCCAGGTCCGCCGCTTCGCCTGGCAGGTGCGCGACCGCTATGGGGTCCATTGTTCGTCGCTTCGCTCGAACATCAACAGCAGCAAGCCGCTCGACGACGTTCAGAAGCGGTCGGTGGCGCAATGGGACGGCACGATCGCCTCCGGCTGGGCGGGCATGGCCGAGTTGCTGGCCGCGCCCGACGTGACGGCGGAGCTGGTGACGGCAGCGTCGGACGCGAAGACCAAGACCGATGGCGTCCTGAAGCAGATCGGCGATCTCACCAAGAATCTCGACGGCAGCGGCAAGCCCGCGATGCCCGCTTCGGAGTGGAATACGCTCTGCCAGTCGCCGTTCCCGCTCATTGTCGGGGTCGCGACCAAAGCGCTGGATCAGTCGATCGCGCGTGCCGAGGCCGTGCAGACCAAGGCGCTCACCAACCTCATCGTGCAGTCGCTCGCGTTTCTGCTCGCGCTCGCCGTGACCCTCGCCGGCGTCTACGTGGTGCGCAATCGCCTGATGCGCCCGGTCCGCGCCATCCTCGACGCCATCGCGCGAATCGGCGCCCGTGATTATGCGACGCCCGTGCCGCGATCCCGATATCCCGACGAGTTCGGCACCATGGCTGCCGCGCTCGAGAGCCTGCGCGAGAGCGCGGCGACCGCCGAGCGGCTGGGCCAGGAACGCGAATCGCAGCAGGCGTTGCAACTCGCCCGCTCCGGCACCGTGGACGACGCATGCCGCAGCTTCGACGACACCGTGCAGGCGGTGATCCACAGTGTCGCGGCGTCGGCGAGGGAGCTCGATGCCACCGCGACCGATGTGCGCACGCTGGTATCAGAGTCGACCAGCCAGACCGCGGCAGTCTCTTCCGCAGCCGAGCAGGCCACCAACAATCTCGAGACCATCGCGGCCGCGACCGAGGAACTCTCCGCATCCGTCGGCGAGATCTCCGCACAGGTGCAGTTGAGCGCCCGCGAGGCGCGCGAGGCGGTGTCGCAGGCCGAGCGGACCAACGCGACGGTCGAGATCCTCGATCAGACCGCGAGCCGGATCGGCGAGGTCGTGAAGATGATCAACGCCATCGCCGGCCAGACCAATCTCCTGGCGCTGAACGCGACCATCGAAGCGGCGCGTGCGGGCGAGGCCGGCCGCGGCTTTGCCGTGGTCGCCGGCGAGGTCAAGAGCCTCGCCGCGCAGACCGCAACCGCAACCGAAGAAATCTCGCGCCAGGTCGAGGAGATCCAGGGCGCGACGGGCCAGGCCGTGACCGCCATCCGTTCGATCGGGGGCGCCATCAGCGGCATCGACGAGAAGATGACGGCGATCGCAGCCGCCGTCGAGGAGCAGCGCGCGGCCACCACCGAGATCTCGCGCAACTTCCAGCAGGCCGCCCAGGGCACCCGCGAGGTCACCGACACCATCGGCAGCGTCGCGAGACTCAACCAGGAAACCGGCAACGCCGGCACGGTGCTGTCCGAATCCGTGAAGAAGATGTCGGGCGATGCCGATCGTCTTCGCGTCGCGGTCGAGGGCTTTTTGGGGGCCGTGAAGACCGCATAACCTCGATCGTCATCCGTCTGGGCGTCGCGCGAACGGCATTGCCGCCGCTTCACGCGGCGGGTACATCTGTGGCGCTGCGGGAGTGCCGCAACAGACGTATCAAGGATGGAGAGTTCGATGCCGGCCACCCCACACAACGCCCAGCGCCCCTATCGCGGCGTGTTCCCGGTCGCGCCCACCATCTTCGACGAGCGCGGCGAGCTCGACCTCGAGGGCCAGCGCCGCTGCATCGATTTCATGATCGATGCGGGCTCGAATGGTCTCTGTATCCTCGCCAATTTCTCCGAGCAGTTCGTGCTCACCGATGCCGAGCGCGAAACCGTGATGCATGCGGTGCTGGAGCATGTCGCGGGCCGGGTTCCCGTGATCGTCACCACCACGCATTTCAGCTCGGCCGTCTGCGCGGCGCGCAGCCAGCAGGCGGAGGCGGCGGGGGCCGCGATGGTGATGGTGATGCCGCCCTATCACGGCGCGACCTTCCGCGTGCCCGAGAAGGGCATCGTCGAGTTCTTCAAGGTGCTGTCCGGCGCGATCAACATTCCAATCATGATCCAGGACGCGCCTGTTGCCGGAACGCCGCTGTCGGTTGAGCTGCTCGCGCGGCTGGCGCGCGACTTCGCCAACATCCGCTATTTCAAGATCGAGGTGCCGGGCGCGGCGGCAAAGCTCCGCAGCCTGATCGAGGCGGGCGGCAAGGATATCGAGGGACCGTGGGACGGCGAGGAAGCCATCACGCTGCTCGCCGATCTCGACGCCGGCGCCACCGGCGCGATGACGGGCGGCGGCTATCCCGACGGCATCCGCCAGATCATCGATCCCTATTTCGCCGGCAAGCGCGAAGAGGCAAAGGCCGCCTATGAGCGCTGGCTGCCGCTGATCAACTACGAAAACCGCCAATGCGGCCTGATCGCCTGCAAGGCCATGATGCAGGCCGGCGGCGTGATCAAATCGGACGCCGTGCGGCATCCGCTCCAGCCGCTGCACCCGGCAACGCGGGCAGGGCTGCTGGAACTCGCGAAGGAGCGGGATGCGCTGGCGTTGCGGTGGGGGAAGTAGCGCCGCACCCACTCGGTTGTCGCTAGCTCTCTCGGCAGTCCCCGCCTTCGCGGGGGCGACGCCGAGTGTGAGGTGCGCGCTGGCCTGATCCCGCCGGCTTCCGTCTGGCTAAGGGCGTCGAATTAGCGCGGTTCGGGCGGTTTTCCGCACGCCGGCGATGACATATTGTACGCTCCTTGCACGCTCGCCAACCAGGTCCGCGGAGCTTCTCAAGACGTCGCTGAGCAGCTCTTCATTATGCCGCTATTCCGAGCCAGGTTGGAGCGAGCCGACGAAACAGGGAGGCAGTGCCATGACGATGAGGCCGGATCCCACCTTTCACGCATCGCCTAAGCTGGCGATGGAAGCACCTGCAGAGAACTTTGCCTACACGCTGCTGCTCAGTCCGGATTTCTCAAAACCGGATGCTCTCGCGGTCATCGACGTCAAGCCGGGATCGCCGACCTACAGCCAAATCGTCCACACGGTGACGATGCCCAACAAGGGCGATGAGTTTCATCACTTCGGCTGGAATGCCTGTTCCTCCGCCTTGTCTCCGCTCGCCGGACACGCCTTCATCGAGCGGCGCTATCTCATCATCCCCGGGATACGCTCGTCGCGGATCTACATCATCGATACCAAGCCCGATCCGACCAAAGCCAAAATCCACAAGATCATCGAGCCCGAGGAAATCTTCAAGAAGACCGGCTACTCGCGGCCGCATACCATCCATTGCGGGCCGGACGGCGTCTATGTGAGCACGCTGGGCGGCGGCGGCAAGGACGGCACCAACGGGCCTCCAGGCGTTTTCATCATGGATTGCGAGACGTTCGAGGTCCTTGGACGGTGGGAGATCGACCGCGGTCCGCAGACACTGCATTATGATTTCTGGTGGAACCTGCCGCGCGACTACATGGTGACGAGCGAATGGGCGTTGCCGCCGCAGTTCGAGAACGGGATCGTCGCGGAAGATCTGCTGGCGAACAAATATGGCCATCGTCTCCACTTCTGGGATCTCCGCGCCCGTCGCAACGTGCAGACCATCGACCTCGGCGCCAATCATCAGATGGCGCTGGAGGTGCGGCCCGCGCACGATCCGGTTCGCGAATACGGCTTCGTTGGCGTTGTGGTCGACACCACCAACCTCGAAGCGTCGATCTGGACCTGGTGGCGCGAAGGCGGAAAATTCCATGCGGAGAAGACGGCGACGATCCCGCCCGAGCCCGCGCCAAAGGAGAAGCTCCCGCCGCTGCTGCAGGGATTTGGCGCCGTGCCACCGCTGGTGACCGACATCGACCTGTCGATGGATGACCGGTTTCTCTATGTCTCGTGCTGGGGCACTGGTGAGATGCGCCAGTACGATGTGAGTGATCCGCGAAAGCCGAAGCTCGCGGGCTCGGTTCACATCGGCGGCATCGCGCGCCGCACGCCCCATCCGAACGGCAAGGCATTTGCGGCCGGTCCGCAGATGGTCGAGATCAGCCGCGACGGCAAGCGCGTGTACTGGACCAATTCGCTGTATTCCACCTGGGATGATCAATTCTATCCCGATGGGGTTCCGGGCGTCGAAGTCATGGCCAATGTCGGCCGCGACGGCGGCCTCGAGCTCGCCAAGGACTATTTCGTGAGCTTCCCCGACGGATATCGTGCGCACCAGATCAGGCTGGAGGGCGGCGATTGTTCGACGGACTCCTTTTGCTACCCGTCGGCCTAGGCTGGCAGCACGGGAGTTGGCCGCTCGGCTGGCTGTGGCTCGCTCTTGTTGCGAGCGGTCTCTATCACGGCGTCAATCCGGGAATGGGATGGCCGCTCGCCGTTTCGGCTGGGCTCATGGACAAGAGCCCGCGCGCGCTGTTCCGCGCGTTGTGGGCTCTGGCGGCCGGACATCTCCTGGCAACACTTCTCGTGCTGCTGCCATTCGCGTTCCTGCTCGTGCTGGCCGAGTGGCAGCGTTCGATCCAGCTCGGCGCGAGTCTTCTCGTCATCGGCTTCGGCGTCTATCGGCTGATCGAGCGACGCCATCCGCGCACGCTGGCACGAATTCCGCCAACGCAATTGGCGCTCTGGTCATTCGCCGTTGCCATTGCCCACGGCGCGGCCTTGATGCTCGTGCCGATCTATCTCGGGCTCTGCCAGGCCTTCGAGCTC
Organism: Bradyrhizobium sp. MI1.7; assembly: GCF_055811795.1. Lineage (NCBI taxonomy): Bacteria > Pseudomonadati > Pseudomonadota > Alphaproteobacteria > Hyphomicrobiales > Nitrobacteraceae > Bradyrhizobium > Bradyrhizobium sp. MI1.7. The sequence goes on along the minus strand of NZ_JBVVPO010000024.1, from coordinate 54,633 downwards.
GATGCCGGCCATGAGGCGGCGGGCGCGCTGATGAAGGCAAGTCTTCTGAAGACAAGTCTCGGGATGGCGGTGCTGGTGTCCCTGGTGCACGTTGTCGCCATGGTCAGTGCCGGCGGATGTCTGGCGTGGCTGGTCTACCGCTATCTGGGATTGAGGTTCGTCGCGCGAAGCTGGTTCAATCTGGATGCAATCTGGGCGACCAGCCTCATTCTGGTTGGCGCCGTGGCGCTTGCCTTCAATCTCGCGAGCTGGCGCTGAGGCCTACTTCGCCAACGCCCACTCGCCGACAAAGCGGAAGCGCGCCCTGGCATCATCCTGCTTGAACAGCGCGATCCGGTCGATCACCAGCGTCTCGAGGCCGAGCGTCGCAAACCTCGCGCGCAGCATCTCCAGGATCGGCCCGCGCCGTTCTGCATCCAGGCGTCCCGTCAGCGTCATGTGGAAGCGGAATTCTTCCATCACGTAAGGGTAACCCCAGCGGTCGAGATAGTCGCGCTGCCGCTCAGTGAGCTTGTCGGGCTTGCGCCGCGCGCGGTCTTCCGCCGTCATGGGCGCGCGGAAGTCGTCGAATTCGCGGACGCAATCGGCGGCAAGTTGCTGGAGCGCGCCCACCGGCTCGGTCGGAATCACCGCAATGAAGCCGCTGATGGAGTCGACGACCGGACGGATTGACGGCATCGGCCGCGCCTTGCCGGCAAAGGCCGCGCAGGCTGCGACGAGCTCGGCTTCAGTCCTGCCTGGCGCCAGCGACATCGGCGCCTTCAGCGTGCCGTGGAAACCGTATTTGCGGGGATCGGCCGTGACGTCGCGCCAATCCGGCGCAACACGCGATGCGTCGGCAGGGAACGGCATCTCCTCACCGGTGTAGACATCATAGCCGAGCAGCTTGGCGCCGAAGCGGGAGAGGGCGCTGTCGGCGCCGGCTGCGAAGTAGATCGCGTAGCGGGGAAAATCTGTCATTGCCCGAGCATAACCGGTTCAGGCCGCAACAACAGCCTCGCGCGGCGTCGCCGCCGCAGCGAGCAGTCGCGTCGCATCAGTGAGATGCACGAGCTTTCCGCCTGATACCACCGCGATCAGCCGCGGCCGCAGCGGCACGCTGTCGTCGACCAGCAGCATGTCGGCGCGGCATCCTTCTGCGAGCACGCCGCGATCGGCAAGGCCGGTCGCGCGCGCTGGTCCCGCAGAGACCAGATCCCAGGCCTTCGGCAGCGGCAGCACACCGTCGGCGGCGAGGCGGAACGCGGCGAGCAGTTGCGCGGGATAGTAATAGTCCGACGCCAGCACCGAGCAGAGCCCCTTCGCGATCATGTCGGATGCCCGGGTCCAGCCGGTATGGCTGCCGCCGCGCACGACGTTCGGCGCACCGTAGACGATCGCATCGCCCGCGGCCGCGGCCGCTCGCGCGGTCTCCTCGCTGATCGGAAACTCCGCGATGTCAGCGCCCAGCTCGCGAAACTCCTGCCGCATCGCCGGCGTCGCATCGTCATGCGAGAGCATCCGCACCTCGGCCGCGCGGGCAGTTGCGGCAAGCCGCGACACGGAAGCCGGCACTTCACTGGCGCGCGAAAGCACACGCTCGACCAGCCGGTCGAATTCCTCGCCCGAGAGGCCGGTGCGCTCCACCATGCGGTTGCGCTTGCGCGGCTTGGCCATGTCGGCAACGGTGCCGTCCATGTGGTCGTTGAAGGCGAACAGGTCGACGCGGCCCTCGGCGAGCCACTGGCTTATCTCGGCCTCGGCCTCGAGATTGTAGGTCTCGTGCCGCAGGTGGAAACGGGTATCGGCGGCGAATTGCGGGCGCTGCCGCTCGATCGCCTCCATCAGGGCGCGCGCATTGCCGGCGCTGCGCAGGCCCGGCTCCCACGAACAGGTCGTGGCGTGAAAGACGGTGGTGATGCCGTTGCTGATCGCCTGGCGGTCACTGTCGGCGAGCGCGACGTCGATCGGGAAGTCGACGCCGGCGCGCGGCATCATCTGGCGCTCGAAGGCATCGCCATGCAGATCGACGATGCCGGGCAGCACCAGCAGGTTGCGCGCATCGATCGCCAGCCGCGCACGGCCGCGAGAGGCATCGACCTGCGCAATGTCCGCGCCGGACACCAGAATGGAAGTTTCGACGAGCTCGGAGCCGATCAGGGCCCGGCCGCCCTCAAGGAAGATGTCTGTCAAGCGACCGCGCTTCGTTTGCTGGCAGGGGAACGGGTGAGGGAGCTTGCCCGTGCTTCATATGCCGAGAGGAAATCTTCAATCCCGAGCTTGCGGAAATCGGGCAGTGCTTCACGCAATTTGTCGTGATCCCAGTCCCACCAGGCGAGTTGGGCCAGCCGTCCGGCGACGTCTTCCGAGAACCGCCGCCGCACGATGCGCGCCGGATTGCCGGCGACGATGGTGTAGGCCGGCACGTCCTTGGTGACGATGGCGCCCGCCGCGATCACCGCGCCGGTGCCGATGTTGCGGCCGGGCAGCACGATCGCGCCATGGCCGATCCAGACGTCGTGGCCGATATGAACGTGATGCTGGCGCCGCCAGTCGAAGAACTCGGTGTCGTCGCTCTCGCCTTCGAAGTAGGCGCTGGAACGATAGGTGAAATGCGCCTGCGTGGCGCGATGCATCGGATGATTGCCGGGATTGATGCGCGTCATCGCCGCGATCGAGCAGAATTTTCCGATCGTGGTGTAGGTGATCTGGGCGTCGTTCACGACATAGGAGTAATCGCCCATCGTGACTTCAGTGAGGATCGTGCGCGCACCGACCTCGGTATAGGTGCCGAGCCTGGTCTCATGCAGCTTCGCCGAAGGGTCGATGGTCGGTTGAACCGAGAGCGTTTTGCCGGCCATGCTACATCCGATAGGTCGAGGGCGGGCGTACCTCTTCGAGTGCCCTGATGACAACGTCATGACGATGCGATGACAGGGGAAGAGGTGTGTAGGATCGCCGCAGCGCGATCCGCGTGTCACACAAGTGTCAAGTGCCGGCGCTAGCGGTGGCAGCCAGCTACTCTGGAGCCCTCTATGCTGGTGGTTGAAGGTCTGACGTGCCGCTTCGGCGCAAAAGCCGCGGTGGACGACGCTTCGTTTCAAATCTCCCCCGGCGGCTTCGTCGGTGTGATCGGGCGCTCCGGCGCCGGCAAGTCGACCATGCTGCGCATGATCAATCGCCTGGCGACGCCGACGCAGGGCCGCATCCTGTTCGACGGCCTCGACGTCACCGCGTTGCGCGGCAAGGAATTGCGGCAGTGGCGGGCGCGCTCGGCGATGATTTTCCAGCAGTTCAACCTCGTCGGCCGGCTCGATGTGCTCACCAACGTGCTGATGGGGCGCCTCGCGACGATGCCGGCCTGGCGCTCGCTGACGCAGACCTGGCCCGAGCACGACAAGGCGCTGGCGATGTCGGCGCTCGAACAGTTCGATATCGCCTCACTCGCCGCCCAGCGCGCCGACCAGCTCTCCGGCGGCCAGCAGCAGCGTGTTGCGATCGCCCGCGCACTGGTGCAGCAGCCCGACATCATCCTCGCCGACGAGCCGATCGCCTCGCTCGACCCGCGCAACACCAAGATCGTGATGGATGCGCTGCTGCGCATCAACAAGCATTTCGGCATCACCGTGCTCTGCAACCTGCATTCGCTCGATCTGGCGCGCAGCTATTGCGATCGCCTGATCGGCATGGCGCAGGGGCGCGTGGTGTTCGACGGCGCGCCTGCCGAATTGACCGACCACGTCGCGCGCGAGCTCTACGATCTCGAAGCCTCCGACGTCATGGGCGGAATGCCCGTGCCGGTGCCTGAGGGTGTGCCGGCGCTCGGAACGGCCGCGGCTGCCTGAGCTGCGCCTGTAGTTGCCAATTTTTGCGTCAACCGACCCCAACCGATGAAGAGGGTATCATGATCACTCGCAGACTGGTTCTTGCCGGCGCCGCCGCGCTCGCGTTCACGACTTCGGCCTCCGCCGACGACTGGAAAGCCAAATACCCCGAACTGACCTTCGCGGTCATTCCGGCGGAAAACGCCTCGGGCGTGACCGAGCGCTGGGCGCCGTTCATGAACTATCTCTCCAAGGAATTGGGCGTGAAGGTCACGCTGCGCATCGCCAACGACTACGCCGCCGTCATCGAGGGCCAGCGCGCCGGCAACATCCATATCGCCAGCTACGGCTCGGCGTCATTCGCCCGCGCCCGCCTGACCGGCGTCAAGACCGATGCCTTCGCCAACGACATCAACGCCGACGGTTCGACCGGCTACTACTCTGTGTTCTTCGTCAAGGCGAGCAGCCCCTACAAGAGCGTCGACCAGCTCAAGGGCAAGAACCTCGGCCTCGTCGATCCGAACTCGACCTCCGGCAACAACGTGCCGCGCTTCGAGCTCGACAAGATGGGCATCACGGATGCCGACACCTATTTCAGCAAGGTCGTCTTCACCGGCAGCCACGAGAACGCGATCCTGGCGCTGGCGCAGGGCACGGTCGACGTTGCGGCCAACCAGTGGACCAGCGATGACGATTCCACGCTGGCGCAGATGCTGACCAAGGGCATGCTGAAGAATGCCGACGGCTCGCCGATGAAGAAGGACGATTTCCGCATCATCCACAAGTCGGCGCCGATCATCAACGGCCCCTACGCCTACAATTCCGACCTGCCGGAAGATGCCAAGGCGGCGATCGCCAAGGCGTTCTTCGACGCGCCGGCCAAGGACAAGGCGGCCTTCGATCGCCTCCAGGACGGCCAGAAGAAGGGTTTTCATCCCGCCACCACCAAGGACTGGGATGGCACGATCGAGCTGATCAAGTTCGTCGATGCACTGCGTAAGAAGAAGGCGTCCTGAGTTTCGGGACGATAGCACTGGAGCCGGGTCGATGGACCCGGCTCTTTCTCTTTGATCGACTACCTTCCCTGGCCAGATGACCGTCGCGGTTTCGATCCTCCCCGAGCAGCAGCTCGCCGTGCTCAACGCGGCCTATCGCCAGGCGGTCGCGCGCAAGCGGCTCCGACTCCTTTTGGGGCTGGTGATCTTTGCCGCAGCGCTGTTTCTTGCCGCGATCGGCGCGGAAGTGAACCTGCGCACCTTCTTTGCCCATTTCGGCAATTTCATCAGCTATTTCGACCGCATCCTCACGCTCGATAGCGGCCAGCGGGTCTGGACCGATGCCGGCGAGTGGCTGTGGGGCTGGCGCAAATGGCTGAAGATGCTGGGCGAGACGCTGCTGATCTCCTACGTCGGCACGCTGATCGGCGCGACCTTGGCCTTCGCCTTGAATTTCTTCGCGGCTGAGAACACCTCACCGTCGCCCTGGCTGCGCTTCGTGGTGCGTCGCCTGCTCGAATTCGCCCGCACCGTGCCGGGCATCGTCTTCGCGCTGATCTTCGTGATTGCCTTCGGGCTCGGGCCGATGGCCGGCGTGCTCGCGATCGCGATCCACTCCACCGGCGCGCTCGGCAAACTGTTCTCCGAGATCGTCGAGAATGCCGACATGAAGCCGGTCGAGGGCATCCGTTCGACCGGCGCGAGCTGGCTCTCCTGCATGCGCTTTGCGATCGTGCCGCAGGTGACGGCGGGGTATGCCAGCTACGCGCTGCTGCGCTTCGAGATCAACGTCCGTGAAGCCTCCGTCATGGGCTTCGTCGGCGCCGGCGGCATCGGCCAGGAGCTCGTCGTCGCCATCCGCAAGTTCTATTACTCCGACGTCAGTGCCATCCTGCTCACCATCATCATCACGGTCTTCATCATCGACATCACTACGGGCTGGCTACGCGGCCGTCTGTTCGGCAAGGAGGCACGGACGTGACGAGACCGCAGGAGGTCGACACGCGAGAGCTTCGCGCGCGCTACCCCGATGTGTTCGATCGCCCCGCCTCGGCGCGGCTCGCGATGCCGGCGATGATCGTCGCGGCGTTTGCGATCCTGGTTTACGGCCTCGTCGATCTCGACTTCTCGCCGTCGCGATTCTTCGCAGGGCTGAGCCAGCTCGGCTGGATCGGCCTGATGATGATCCCGCCCGATCCGGGCTCTTCGCTGCCGGTCTATCTGAAAGCGCTGGGTGAGACGCTGTCGATCGCGCTGCTCGGCACGACGCTCGCCGCGCTGTTCGCGCTTCCGGTCAGCCTGCTGGCCGCGCGCAACGTCATACCTTCGCAGATCCTGCGTTTTCCGGTCCGCCGTTTCCTGGATTCGATCCGCGGCGTCGACACCCTGATCTGGGCGCTGGTGTGGATTAACGTCGTCGGGCTTGGTCCGTTCGCCGGCGTGCTCGCCATCGCCGTGTCGGATTTCGGCGCGTTCGGCAAACTGTTCTCGGAGGCGATCGAGGGCGCCGACCAGAAGCAGGTCGAAGGCGTCCGCGCCTCCGGCGGCAGTGCTTTGCACGAAATCCGCTTCGGCCTGCTGCCGCAGGTGCTGCCCGTGATCGCCGGCCAGGTGCTCTATTTCATCGAATCCAACACGCGCTCGGCCACCATCATCGGCATCGTCGGCGCCGGCGGCATCGGCCTCCAACTCGCCGAGCAGATCCGCGTGCTGGAATGGCAGCGGGTGTCGTTCCTGATCCTGATGATTCTGGTCGCCGTCGCCGCGATCGATTTTATTTCGAGCAAGTTGCGGTTTGCGATCATTGGGCGGCGAGCTGTCGCCTGATCGCCGGCGCCGTAGGGTGGGCAAAGCGAAGCGTGCCCACCACTTCTGCTTAGATATCGGGGAGAGATGGTGGGCACGGCGCAAGTGCGCCTTTGCCCACCCTACGAGCCCTGCGTGGTCGCCCGCTCACCCGTTCTCCACCAGAAACTCCACCCGCTCCGCTGCAAAGCGCGAGTGCTTGGTCACCAGCGGCTTGCCGGCGAGATCGTGGTCGGTCGCGTCGACCACCAGGATCGGCCGTCCCAGCGGCAGATGGAGCCGCGCGGCATCGGTTGCGTCCACGATGCCGGCGGTGATCCGGGTCGCGCCGCGGCTGTAGTCGCGGACGCCGTAATGCTCGAGCAGTTTCGTCATCGAGCGCGTCGCGGCGAATACCTCACCCGCGCCCGGAAACAATTCCGCTGACAGCCAGGTGGTGGAGACGCAGATCGGCGTGCGGTCGGCGAGGCGGATCGCCTCGATCCGCACCAGCGGCGCGCCGGCCTTCAATCCCAGTTCGCGCGCCAGTTCGCGGGTCGCGACGTCGTCGGACGCCTCGATCAGCCGGCCATGCGGTTCGCGGCCGTCGGCGCCGACGATCTCGGAGAAGCGGGTGCGCGAGCGCAAGGGATAAGCGAGGCGCTGCGCCTCGACATAGGTTCCGCTGCCGCGTTCGGCGCGCACGATGCCGCGCTCGGCAAGTGCGGCCAGCGCGCGCCGCACGGTGTGGCGGTTCACGCGATAGGTCTCGGCGATCTCCATCTCGCCCGGCAGCTTGTCGCCGGCTGCAAAGCGGCCGTCGGCGATGCCGCGCTCGATGCCGTCGGCAACGAGGCGCCACAGCGCGACGCCCGAAGAGGCTGTGTCCTGCATGCTCATGTCGCCGAGAAGCCTACTTCAGAAATCACACGTTTGTCACGAAACAGTCATGGCGCTTCCGTATCAAGTTGTCTATTATCATAGACAACTTGGATTCGGCAAGTTCTGTCAAAAGCTCGGTGGATTGGGTGACCCAGCACAACAACCAGCAAGTCCAGCGCAAGGCCGCGATGGCCGTGCTGGCGCACGCGGAGGCGGGCGAGATCGCCGCTCGCCTCCGCGCTCTCGCCCTGCCGGCGCATCAGGAGCTACGCGCGCCGGAAAACGGTCTCGTCATGCTGCGCGGCCGGGTCGGCGGCGACGGCGCGCCGTTCAATCTCGGTGAAGCCACGGTGTCTCGCGCAGCGGTCCGGCTCGCGAGCGGCGAGGTCGGCTTCGGCTACACGCTGGGGCGCGATGGCGAAAAGGCGCGGCTGATCGCGCTCTGCGACGCGCTGGCGCAGTCCAGTGATTTCGGTGAGGCGGTGGAGCGTGACGTTATCGCGCCGTTGCGCGAGCAGCTTATGATCCAGCGCAAGCAGGCGGCGGCCGAGACCGCCGCGACGAAGGTTGATTTCTACACCATGGTGCGCGGTGAGGGGTGAGGCCATGACCACGATTGCGGAACTGCCGCCGGGTTTCGTCGACAAGGTCTTGTCGGCGCAATCGACCTTTCGTTCCGTGATGGACGCGATGGCGCGACCGGGCTCGGTCCAGCGCATCGTGCCGATGGCGGGAGCGCCCGCGCCAACGATGCGCGGCACTGCCGCGATCGCGCTGACGCTGTTCGATCACGACACGCCGCTCTGGCTCGATGAGCGGATGACGGAGCGATCGGACGTGGTGAAATGGCTCAAGTTCCACACCGGCGCGCCGGTGGTGCAGGACTCCTCGATCGCGAGTTTCGCGCTGATCAGTGACGGTGCGGCGCTGCCGTCGCTCGAGCGCTTCGCACTGGGCACGAACGAGTATCCGGATCGTTCGACCACGGTGATCCTTCAGGTCGAGAGCCTGAATTCGGGGCGCAGTTTCGAACTGCGTGGCCCCGGCATCGACGGTGTCGCGACGCTTCAGGCCTCGATCAGGCCTTTCGACCTGTTCGAACGGCTGCAGTTCAACGAGGCGCTGTTTCCGCGCGGCATCGATTTGGTGCTGGTCGCCGATGATGCCGTGGTTGCGATCCCGCGCACCACGCGTGTCGTGAACAAGGGAAGCTAGTCGCATGTATGTCGCAGTCAAAGGCGGCGAGCGCGCCATCGAGAACGCCCATCGCCTGCTCGCCAATGCGCGGCGTGGCGACCAGAGCATTTCCGAAGTCACGCTGGATCAGATCTCGGAGCAGCTTGGCCTCGCCGTGGACCGCGTCATGAGCGAAGGGTCGCTCTACGACCGCGAGCTCGCGGCGCTCGCGATCAAGCAGGCGCGCGGGGATCTGATCGAGGCGATCTTCCTGGTCCGCGCCTTCCGCGCCACCCTGCCGCGCTTCGGCGCCAGCGAGCCGGTCGACACCGGCGCGATGCGCGTGCAGCGGCGGGTGTCGGCGACCTTCAAGGATATTCCCGGCGGCCAGATCCTCGGGCCTACCTTCGACTACACGCACCGCCTGCTCGATCCCTCGCTTGGCCAGGGCTTCGTGCCTGAAGTGCCGGCGACGGCCGAAGCTTCGACGGCGCCCACGCCGCGTGTGACCGACATTCTGGGCCGCGACGGGCTGATCGAATCCTCGCCGCGGGCCGAAGACGGCGCCAGCGTCGGCGACCTCACGCGCGAACCGCTGAACTTCCCGGCCGATCGCGACCTGCGCCTGCAAAACCTCGCGCGCGGTGACGAAGGCTTTCTGCTGGCCATGGGTTACTCCACCCAGCGCGGTTACGGCCGCAACCATCCCTTCGTCGGCGAGATCCGCTTCGGCGAGGTCGAGGTCGAATTTTTCGCGGAGGACGTCGGCTTCGCCGTGCCGCTCGGCTCCATCGAGCTCACCGAGTGCCAGATGGTGAATCAATTCAAGGGTTCGGCGACGGAAGCGCCGTGTTTCACCCGCGGCTATGGTCTCGCCTTCGGCCAGAGCGAGCGCAAGACCATGTCGATGGCGCTGGTCGACCGGGCGCTGCGTGCCCGCGAGCTCGGCGAAGAGGCCGTGGCCCCGGCGCAAGATGAAGAATTCGTGATGTCGCATTCGGACAACGTCCAGGCGACCGGCTTCGTCGAGCATCTGAAGCTGCCGCACTATGTCGACTTCCAGTCCGAGCTCGGGCTCCTGCGCAAGCTGCGCAAGGAATTTGCCGAGGCCAATGCGCCCGATGCCATGAAGGAGGCCGCGGAATGAACGCGCCCGCCTACAATTTCGCCTATCTCGACGAGCAGACCAAGCGGATGATCCGCCGCGCGATCCTCAAGGCGATCGCGATCCCCGGTTATCAGGTGCCGTTCGCCAGCCGCGAAATGCCGATGCCCTATGGCTGGGGCACCGGCGGCGTGCAGGTCACGGCCGCGATCCTCGGGCCCCAGGATGTGCTGAAGGTGATCGACCAAGGTTCCGACGACACGACGAATGCGATCTCGATCCGCAAATTCTTCGCCAAGACCGCGGGCGTCGCCACGACCACGGCAACAGAAGATGCAACCGTGATCCAGACGCGTCACCGCATCCCGGAGACGTCGCTGCACGCGAACCAGGTGCTGGTCTATCAGGTGCCGATCCCGGAGCCGCTGCGTTTCCTCGAACCGCGCGAGACCGAGACGCGGCGCATGCATGCGCTGGCCGAATACGGCCTGATGCATGTGAAGCTCTACGAGGACATCGCCCGCTTTGGCCACATCGCCACTGCCTACGCCTATCCGGTGAAGGTGAACGCGCGCTACGTGATGGACCCGTCGCCGACGCCGAAATTCGACAATCCCAAGATGGACAATTGCCCGGCGCTGCAATTGTTCGGCGCCGGTCGCGAGAAGCGCATCTATGCGATCCCGCCCTATACGCAGGTGGTGTCGCTCGATTTCGAGGATCACCCGTTCGAGCCGTACCGCTTCAACGCGCCCTGCGCGCTGTGCGCGGCGGAAAATTCCTATCTCGACGAGATTGTCACCGACGACAAGGGCGGGCGCATGTTCGTGTGCTCGGACACCGACTATTGCGAGGGCCGCCAGGCCGCCGGACATCACGGCAGCATGAGCGCCGCGCCGTACAAGGAGAAGGCGCAGGAGGGATCAAATGGCTGAGGAGATGCTGGAGAACGATCAGCCGCTGCTGGTCGCGGAGTCGCTCAGCAAGTCCTATGGCCGCATCGCCGCGTGCCGCGACGTGTCGTTCTCGCTCTACCCCGGCGAGGTGCTGGCGATCGTCGGCGAGTCCGGCTCGGGCAAGTCGACACTGCTGCAAATGCTCTCGGGCCAGCTCGCGCCGAGCGCCGGCCAGGTGTCGTACCGGATGCGCGACGGCGTCACCCGCGATCTCACGAGCCTTGGCGAAGCCGAGCGACGCTTCCTGTTCCGCACCGACTGGGGCTATGTGCACCAGGATCCCGCGCAGGGCCTGCGCATGGCGGTCTCGGCCGGCGCCAATGTCGGCGAACGGCTGATGGCGGTCGGCTGGAATCACTACGGCCGCATCCGCGATACCGCGTCGGACTGGCTCACCCGTGTCGAGATCGACATCGCGCGCATCGACGATGCGCCGCGCACCTATTCCGGCGGCATGCGCCAGCGTCTCCAGATCGCGCGCAACCTCGTCACCGAGCCGCGGCTGGTGTTCATGGACGAGCCGACCGGCGGTCTGGACGTGTCTGTCCAGGCGCGCCTGCTCGACCTCGTGCGCAGCCTCGTCGCCGAGCTGCACCTTGCCGTCATCATCGTCACCCACGATCTCGCGGTGGCGCGACTGCTGTCGCATCGCGTGATGGTGATGAAGGGCGGCCGTGTCATCGAGACGGGTCTCACCGACCAGGTGCTCGACGATCCCCGCGAGCCCTATACCCAGCTCCTCGTTTCCTCGATTCTGCCGCCATAAGCCTTCCAAGATGAGTTTTCCGATGACCGCCATGATCGACATCGCCGCCGCGAAAAAGACCTTTACGATGCACCTGCAGGGCGGCATCGAGCTGCCTGTCGTCAGCGGCGTGACCTTCCACGTCAACCCGGGCGAATGCGTCGTGCTCTCTGGCCCGTCCGGTGCCGGCAAGTCGTCGATCCTGAAGATGATTTTTGGCAATTACCGCTGCGACTCCGGCCGTATCGGCATTCGCCATCGCGGCGCGGTTGTCGATCTCGCCACCGCCGAGCCGCGGCAGGTTCTCAACATCCGCCGCTCCACCATCGGCTATGTCAGCCAGTTTTTGCGGGCGGTGCCGCGTGTTGCGACCATCGACGTCGTCGCGGAGCCACTGATCGTGAACGGCACGGCCCGAGCCGACGCGCAGGCACGCGCCGGCGAGTTGCTGCACCGCCTCAACATCCCTGAAAGACTCTGGCAGCTGCCGCCCGCGACCTTCTCCGGCGGCGAGCAGCAGCGCGTCAACATCGCGCGCGGCTTCATCTCGGACCTGCCGATCCTGCTGCTGGACGAGCCGACCGCCTCGCTCGATGCCGCCAACCGCGCCGTCGTGGTCGAGCTGGTCGCCGACAAGAAGCGCCAGGGCGTCGCCATGGTCGCCATTGTCCATGACGACGAAATCCGCCATTTGATTGCCGACCGTATTGTTGACGTCACCAGCTTTGCCGCCGCGGCCTGAAGGAAATGGAAATGAATGCCAAGCCGAAGGAAACATTGATCGCCAACGCCAGGATCGTGCTGGCTGACCGCGTGATCGAACAGGGCTGGCTCGCTCTCGCGGACGGACGCATCGCCGAGATCGGCGAGGGCAGGGCCCCCGCGGGTGCGGAGGATGCCGGCGGCGACCTCATCATGCCCGGCCTGATCGAGCTCCACACCGACCATCTCGAAGCGCATTACGTGCCGCGCCCGAAAGTGTTCTGGAATCCGGTCGCCGCCGTCATCTCCTATGACGGCCAGCTCGCGACCTCAGGCATCACGACCGTGTTCGACTCGCTCCGGGTCTGGCGTGAGGACGGCGCCGAGGAAGTCGATGGCCGCGCCGGCGTGCTCGCCGCCGCGATCACGACCGCGCGCGATGCCAGCCTGCTGCGCGCCGACCACTTCCTGCATCTGCGCTGCGAAATCCCGATGCCGAGCGTGGTCGAGGAAGCCAAGGAGCTGATCGACCGTCCCGACGTCAAGCTGATGTCGCTGATGGACCACACCCCCGGCCAGCGCCAGTTCCGCGACGAGGTCAAGCTGCGCGACTATTATCGCGGCAAGGGCGGCGGCAAGACCGATGCCGAGCTCGACGAGCTGTTCGCGAAGCGCTTCGAGTATCAGAAGCTCTATGCCGCGACCAACATGCGCGAGATCGTATCGCTCGCGCACAAGTACAACATTCCGCTGGCGAGCCATGACGACACCACCGAGGAGAACGTCGCGGACGCCGTGCGCGATCGCGTGTCGGTGGCGGAATTCCCGACCACGCTCGAGGCCGCGCGCGGCCTGCATCAGGCCGGCATCGACATCCTGATGGGGGCGCCGAACGTCGTGCGCGGCGGCTCGCACTCCGGCAACATCGCCGCGGTCGATCTCGCCCGAGAGGGCCTGCTCGACATCCTGTCGTCGGACTACATCCCGTCCAGCCTCCTGATGGCCGCGCTGCAATTGCCGGAGCATGTGCCTGCGATCAGCCTTCCGGCGGCGGTTCGCACCGTGACCAAGGCGCCGGCCGAGGCGGTTGGCCTGTCGGATCGTGGCGAGGTCGCGATCGGCAAGCGGGCCGACCTGATCCGCGTGCATGTCGCAGGCGACGTTCCCGTGGTCCGCAGCGTCTGGCGCGAAGGAAACCGCGTCGCATGAGCGAGACCGCGACCATGGCACACGATGAGGCCAGCGGGATCGGACCCGGGCGGCTCGTGCTCGTGGTCGGTCCCAGCGGTGCGGGCAAGGACACGCTGTTGCGGCTCGCACAGGCGGCCTGCGTCGATGATCGCGACATCGTCTTCCCGCGCCGTGTCGTGACGCGCGAATCCTCCGAGGCCGAAGACAACATCGCGATGAGCCAGGACGAATTCCGCCGCGCGCGCGAGCACGGCGATTTCGCCGTGCACTGGGAAGCGCATGGCCATTCCTACGCTCTTCCGCTCGAAATCAACGATGACATCCTCGCCGGCCGGGCCGTCGTCGCCAATGTCTCGCGCACAGTGATCGGCGCGCTCCGCCAGGCCTATGCCAACGTCGTCGTGGTCGCGATCACGGCGCCGCCGGACGTGCTGGCGCAGCGGCTTGCTGCCCGGGCCCGGCACAGCGACGGCAATATCGCAGATCGCCTCGCGCGCAGCGTCGACGACGCATCGGCCAATGCCGATGTCACTATCCTCAACGCGGGCAGCGCGGACTATCACAGTCGCCAGCTCGTGCGCGTGATCAGGAACGAAGGCTGGCACGAATAGCCGGCGCAACAAGGAGAACGGAATGTCGGTGATTGAAACGGTCGAACAGCTGGAGGCCATCTACGGTGCCGTTGGTGATGCCTCGACCGTGAAAGTCGCCGACCACGTTACCCCGCTCTACCGCATCTTCATCGAGAAGGCGCCGTTTGCCGCGCTCGCCACCATCGGACCGGAAGGGATCGACTGCTCGCCGCGTGGCGATCTCCCCGGCTTCGTCCGCATCCATGATCCGAAGACGCTGATGCTGCCGGATCGCCGCGGCAACAACCGGGTCGATTCCTTGCGCAACATCGTGCGCGATCCCAGGGTGTCGCTGATGTTTCTGATCCCCGGTTCCGGCAACGCGGTGCGGGCCAACGGCCGCGCTTGTCTCTCCGTCGATCCCGAGCTGCTCGCCTCGTTCAAGGTCGAGGGCAAGGCGCCGCGCAGCGTCATGGTGATGAATGTGGACGAAATCTATTTCCAGTGCGCCCGCGCCATCGTCCGCTCCGACCTCTGGAATCCCGACAAGCGGATCGATCCGAAGACGCTGCCGACGCCGGGCCAGATCCTGGCCGAGATGAGCGAGAACAAGGTCGGCGGCGCGGAATATGATCGCATCTGGCCGGAGCGCGCTGCGGCGACGATGTGGTAGCGCTCTCTTGCCCTCTCCCCCTGTGGGAGAGGGTGGCTCGCCGCGAGACGGGTGAGGGGTATCTCTCCTCACGAAAAGGAGCCGTAGGGTGGGCAAAGGCGCACTTGCGCCGTGCCCACCACCTATCCAACACCGCGATAGAAATGGTGGGCACGCTCCGCTTTGCCCACCCTACGGCTCACGAAGAGCGGTGCGCGCGGAGAGATACCCCTCATCCGGCGCTTCGCGCCACCTTCTCCCACAAGGGGAGAAGGAAAGGCGGCACCATCTTCGCTCCTAGTTAAACGCCATCCCGCCGCTCAGCGCGATGGTCTGCCCGGTCATGTAGGCATTGTCGACCGGCAGCATCACGGCTTTCGCCACCTCATCGGCCGTGCCGAAGCGGCCGAGCGGGATGCGGCTGACGAACTGGGGCTGGCCGCTCATCATGTCGGTCTCGATCAGCGACGGCGCCACCGCGTTGACGGTGATGCCTTCCTTCACCAGCCGCGCCGCATAACCGCGCGTAAGGCCCTCCATGCCGGCCTTGGATGCATTGTAGTGCGGGCCGATCGAGCCGGCACCGCGCGCCGCGCCCGAGGAGATGTTGACGATGCGGCCCCATTTCCGCGCACGCATCTCCGGCAGCACCGCCTGCGTGCACAGGAAGGCAGATTTCAGGTTGACCATCATGGTGCGGTCGAAATCCTCTTCGGTGAGATCGTCGACGCCGCGCGTGATCGCGATGCCGGCATTATTGACGAGGATATCGATCGGCCCGAGCCCGGCCGTGGCGCGCTCGACCATTGTAGCCACGGCGTCGCGCTGCGAGACGTCGGCGGCAACGACAATCGCGCGACCGCCTTGCTTGCCGATCTCGCCTGCCAACTGCTCGGCCTGCCCGATCTGCTCCCGGCAGTTGATCGCCACCGCCGCGCCTGATGCGGCCAGGGCGCGACAGACGGCTGCGCCAATCCCGCGCGAGCCGCCGGTGACGAGCGCGGTGCGCCACTTCAGATCATTCGCCATGTCCGGATCTCCCAGATTGTCTGTTTTTACGTTGCGCGAGCGTACCACGCCTGCCGCCCGCGCCTGCTGAACTCATCGCGAGATGAATCCGTCTGTCGGTACTTGCGCCGGGAGAAGCGCGCCAGCGCGCCGGTGCCAAATATGGATAGCCATTTCATTGACCGAGCTCACCAATCGCTCGATATTCGGAGCATCGAAACTGCTCCTCGAGCTTGATGCCGCGATATGAGAACCGATCACCAGCGTAATCCCAGCGACATGCACGCGTGCATGACGCGGCGCTGTTTCTCGGCGGCAACCGGCGCCTGTTGTTGTTGCTGATCGCCTCCTAGCAACCTCCCACAGCACAAATCCCACGACAGGAACGCCGACATTCCGGCGAACGAGCAGTCATGTCCCAGACCCAGTCGAACGCCTACATCATTGAAATCCACGACCGCGCCGCCGGCATCATCACAAGAGATGAGCGCGGCTTCCGCTTCTTCTCCTCCGAACGCCTGTTCGACAGCCTCGAAGGCCGCCAGTTCCGTTCGGCGCGCGAGGCCGAACGCGCAGCCCGTGCGGTGTTTTCGGAGCGGAGCCGCCGCGCCAATTCCTCACTCTTCGCTAACTGAACCTGACGCAAAGGACCGCAACATGATTGCACGACGACATATCCTGACCGCAGCGCTTCTCCTTGCAACCGCCCTGGCCGCACCAGCACGCGCCGAGGACAAGCCGGCGGAAATCCGCATCGGCACTCAGAAGGGCGGATTCTTCCCGGCGGTACGCCAGCGTCAAACGCTCGAAAACGCCTTCAGGCCGCTGGGCATCGAGGTCAGATGGATTGACTTCCAGTTCGGTCCGCCGCTGCTGGAGGCCATCAACGTCGGCAGCGTCGATTTCGGCTTCGTCGGCGACACGCCGCCGATCTTCGCGCAAGCCGGCGGCGCAAAAATAAAATATGTCGCGGCCGTGAAGTCCGAGGGCGACAACCAGGCGATCATCGTGCCGAAGGATTCAGCCATCAAGACGCTCGCCGATCTCAAAGGCAAGCGCGTCGCCTTCGGCAAGGGATCGAGCGCGCACAATCTCCTGGTCGCCTCGCTCGAAAAGGCCGGCCTGTCCTGGTCCGACATCACGCCCGCGCCGCTGGCGCCGGCCGATGCGACGGCGGCCTTCGTGAAGGGCTCGGTCGACGCCTGGTCGATCTGGGATCCCTATCTCGCGCTCGCCGAATTGAAGGAGAACGCGCGCGTTCTCGTCTTCGACAAGGACGTGCACAAGCCGAACGCCTACTACATCGCCAACACCGACTTCGTCGAGAAATATCCATCGCTGGTCGCGAAGCTCAACACGACCTTTGCCTCCGAAGGCAAGTGGGCGGAGCAGTATCACGAGGAGGTCGCAAAGGCGCAGGCCGAGGCGACCGGCGTCGACATCGAGGCTGTCAGGCGCTTCGTCAACCGCTCCGTCTACAGCGTGGTGCCGCTCGACGCCGAGGTGATCAGGACGCAGCAGGCCGTGGCCGACCGTTTTGCAAAGCTCGGGCTGATCCCGAAGCCGGTCAATGTCTCCGATATCGTCTGGAAGTGGACGCCGGGGTCGTAAGGCGGGGGCACTGGCAAGATGTCGTCATGCCCGGGCTTGTCCCGCCTGCGCGGCCGAAGCTGCTTCGGCGAGGCGAAGGCCCGGGCATCCACGTACTTCGCGCGCGCGGCCAGGCGTGGATGGCCGGGACTAGCCCGGCCATGCCGCCCGTGGCGGCTATCTGCGTCCAAACTTTCAAGTCGGATGCGGCTCAGCCCCTCAACGCCGCCAGCAATTCATCCGGGCGCTCGGCCATGATCATGTGGCCCGCGCCCGGCACCACGACGGTCTTCGCATGCGGGATCGCCGTGGCGAGCGCCTTGCCCGCCTTCGCCGGCGTCATCATGTCGCGTTCGCCGAGGATGAGGGTAGCAGGCACTTTCACGCTCGCCGCAGCGGTGAGTGCATTCGCGTAATCATTGCAGGCCGACAAATCCCTGAACAGCACGCCGGGCTCGCAAGACTTCAGCACCGCCTGCGCGCCGCCATGCATCCACAGGCCCGGCGCGAGGCTGCCGCCGAGCTCGGCGTTGAAGCCGAGGCCCCAAATCGACACCATGTCGTTGGCGTCCTGCGAGTTGGCTTCGGCCGCTTTCAGGAGATCCGGGCCGACTGTCATGGTCGCGGCGGTGCCGATCAGGCTCAGCGCGGAGACCTTGTCGGGATGACGCGCCGCCGTCTCCAGTGAGATCAGCGATCCCATGGAATGGCCGATCAGGTGCGCCTTCGCCACGCCGGCCGCGGCGAGCAATGCCGCCGTCCAATCCGCCATCTCGGCGATCGTTGACAGCGAAGGTCCGGCCGAGCGGCCGTGGCCGGGCAGATCGGGCGCCAGCACGGAAAATCCGTGATGGGCGAACCAGCGCGTATGCAGTGCCCAGGTCGAGTGATCGAAGCCGGCGCCGTGGATGAAGGCGACCGCGGGCAGGGACTTGTCGAACTCGCGGCCGCCGTTTGCGACAAACACCTCGGCGCCGTTGACAGTGAGCTTCATGGTGTCAGACCTTTTGCGAGATGCGCAGCGCCTGCGCAAGATCGTCGATGATGTCGCTTGCCGTCTCGATGCCGACCGACAGCCGCACCAGCTCCTCGCCGATGCCGGCGGCCTTGAGCTGTTCGGCATCCATCTGCTGATGCGTGGTCGAGGCCGGGTGGATCACCAGCGTCTTGGCATCGCCGACATTGGCGAGATGGCTGATCATGCGCAGCGCTTCGATGAATTTTCGGCCGGCGGGTCGCCCGCCCTTGATGCCGAAGGAGACGATTGAGCCGGCGCCGCGCGGCAGCAGCGTTTTTGCGAGCTGATAGTCGGTGTGGTCCTCCAGCGAGGGATGCAGGACCCAATCGACGGCCTTGTTCGACTTCAGCGCCTCCAGCACCAGATGTGTGTTCTGGATATGCCGGTCCATGCGCACGCCGAGCGTCTCCACGCCCTGCAAGAGCTGGAACGCGTTGGTCGGGGACAGGCAGGCGCCGAAATCGCGCAGGCCTTCGGTGCGCGCGCGCATGATGAAGGCGCTCGTGCCGAACTGTTCGTCGAAGACGATGCCGTGATAACCGCCATAGGGCTCGGTCAGCACGCCGAATTTGCCGGAGCCGCGCCAGTCGAACCGGCCGCCGTCGACGATGGCGCCGCCGATCGCGATGCCGTGGCCGCCGATCCACTTCGTCGCCGAATGCATCACGATGTCGGCGCCAAGCTCGATGGGGCGGCTGAGATAGGGCGTGGCAAACGTATTGTCGATCAGCAGCGGAATCTTTGCCTCATGCGCGATTCCCGCGACCTTCGGGATATCGAGCACTTCGAGCCCGGGATTGCCGATGGTCTCGCCGATCACGAGTTTCGTGTTCGGCTTGATCGCCGCGCGGAACGCGTCGAGGTCGCGCGGCTTGACGAAGGTCGTGGTGATGCCGAAGCGGGGCAGCGTGTGCGCCAGCAAATTGATGGTGCCACCATAGAGCGAGCTCGACGCCACGATATGGTCGCCGGCATTCAAGAGCGTCGCGATGGCCAGATGCAGCGCGGCCATGCCGCTCGCAGTGCAGATCGCGCCGACGCCGCCTTCGAGCGCCGCGAGCCGCTCCTCCAGCACACCGGTGGTCGGATTGGAGATGCGCGTATAGATGTGGCCGGCGCGCTCCAGATTGAACAGCGCGGCGGCGTGGTCGGAATCCTGGAACACGTAGGACGTGGTCTGGTAGATCGGCACCGCGCGGGCGCCGGTCGCGGGATCCGGATGCTGGCCCGCATGCAGGCTCAGGGTCTCGAAGGCAGGCGGTTTCGGCGCGGGCATGCGTGGCCTCGTTGGTCGGTCGGCGGAGGCGGCTCTTGTGCCACAAAATGGTGCGCGAAGTCAGCCCATTGACAGCGCCGCCTAACCCCGGATCGCCTGCTCGATCGTGCGCGCCTCCCGCAGCAGGATCTCCACGACTTCCTGCTCGCGGCGGGGGCCGAGCCTCGTCCGAACGGCGGAGACCGTCATCGCCGCGGCAGGCTGTCCGTCCGGGGTCTTGATCCAGGTGGAGATCGATTTCGTGCCCTGCACGAGGCCGATCTCCCTCATGCCGTACCCCAGCCGTCTCGCGGCGGTGACCTGGCCGAGCACCGACGCGACGTCGGTCCGGTAGGCCTCGAATCGCTTCTCGTTGGCCGCGACGATTTTTCGCGCGTCCTGAGCCGGCATCGCGGCGAGGATGGCGACGCCTGCGCTGCTGACGCCGAGCGGCCGCCGCGCGCCGACCTCGATCGACAGCACCTGGATCGGATAGATTCCGATCCTGCGATCGACGCACAGCGTGTCGTTGCCGGTCCGCACCGTCAGGAACAGCGTGTCGCCGATCTCGGTGGAGGCACGCCGCAGCGACGGATTTGCCGCGACCAGCAGCCGCGACGGCCGCGGGCGCGCAAGTGCGAGCTCCGGCACCTGGTTGCCGATCGCGTAGCGGCCGGTTCGCTCGTAACGTTCGACGATGCCTTCCTCGATCAGCACGTGGACGATGCGATGCACGGTCGGGCGGGTGAGGCCCGTCGCGCGCACGACCTCGGCCAGCGGCACGCCGTCTTCGCGCCCTGCGGCAAGAATACGCAGCACCGCGAGCGCGCGCCGGATGGTCTGCGCGCCCTGTCGCGGCTCTGCCGTTCCGCGGGCGGATCTTGCGGAGTTCGTCTTGTCCATATTATGGACAAGAACGCCACAATTCTCTCGACAGGTAAAGCGCTCATCTGGAGATTGCGCCGCGATCGAGCGCCATGCGCGACGTCACGGCACTCGATATGGAATTGGAAGCGCCGCCGGGAGGTTAACATGAGATTAATCTGGATTGCCATAGCTGCCGCAGCCGCGATGCTGGCGGGACCCGCATCGGGCCAGCAATGGCCGGCGCGCAGCGTCAAGCTGATCGTGCCCTATCCGGCCGGCGGCAATGTCGACAGCGCCGCGCGCATCGTCGCCGACAAGCTCCAGGAAAAGCTCGGCCAGCCCTTCATCATCGAGAACAAGGCCGGCGCCGGCGGCATGATCGCGGGCGAAGCCTTCGCGAAATCCGCGCCCGACGGCTACACGCTGTTCGTCGGCGCCAACGGCCCGGTACTGTTCGCGACCGAGATCAACAAGCGCGAGGCCTATAACTGGAAGAAGGATTTTCTTCCGATCTCGACGATCTCGATGACGCCGCTGGTGCTCGAAGTGCACCCGTCCGTGCAGGCCACGACGTTCAAGGAATTCATCGAACTCGCCAAGCGCGAGCCCGGCAAGCTGACGATGGCCTCGCCCGGCCCCGGCACCACCAACCATCTGCTCAGCGAGCTGATGCAGTCGAGCCTCGACCTGCAATGGGTCACCGCGCATTACCGCGGCAACGCGCCGGCGATCAACGATCTCCTGGGCGGCCAGGTGCAGTTCGCATTCGACCAGCTCACGGTCAGCCTCCAGCACATCAAGGCCGGCCTGTTCCGCGCGCTCGCCGTCACCAGCCCGCACCGCCTGAAGTCGTTGCCTGATGTCCCGACCTTCACCGAGCTCGGCTACAAGGATTTCGACGGCCAGACTTTTACGGGCCTGTTCGCGCCTGCCGGCACGCCGGCGCCGGTCGTCGACAAACTTCACGAGACGCTGGTTGCGATCCTGAAAGATCCCGGTGTGATCGACAAGTTCGAAAAGCTTGGCGGAGAATCCACCCCGATGACGTCGGACGAGTTCAAGGCCTATCTCGCGCGCGAGGACGCCAAGTGGATTCCGGTCGTGCGCAAGGCCAACATCAAGGCTGACTGAGCGATGCGGATCGACCCCACCGAGCTCGGCGCGGAGCGCATCTACCGGCTGATGACCGGCATCGTGGTGCCGCGCCCGATCGCGTGGGTCACGAGCCTGTCGCGCTCGGGCGTGCTCAACCTCGCCCCCTTCAGCGCCTTCACCTTCGTCTCGCAGAAGCCGCCGATGCTCGCCATCAGCGTCGGCCGCAAAGGTGCCGACTACAAGGACACCGCGCACAACATCCTCGACACCGAGGAATATGTGATCCACATCGCCGATACCCCGCTGATGTCCGCGGTGCACGACAGCTCGGTCGAGCATCCGCCTGAAATCAGCGAGGTCGAGCATCTCGGTCTGGAGACGATCGCGAGCGAGTGTATCAAGGTGCCGCGGCTTGCCGCAGCACCCGTCGCGATGGAGTGCCGTTTCCGGCAGTGCCTCGAATTCGGCGAGGCTCGCAGCCGGCTCATCGTCGGCGAGGTCGTGATGTTCCACATCCGCGACGGCCTCGTGAACGACGGCAAGGTCGAGACCGCGGCGCTCGACCCGATCGCGCGCATCGGCGGGCCCCGCTACGCGCGCCTCGGTGAGATCGTGACGCTGAACACCGTCTTCCAGACGCCCAAATCCAAAGACTGAGCGCGCAGCCCATCGCGCCGGCCTATGTGCCTGAAGACCATCGGAGAACACGACAATGCGACTCGTAAGCTATCTCTTGGACGGAGAGCTGCGCTATGGCGCGGCGGTGGATGGCGGTGTCGTCGATCTGACCAGGCGGATCGGCCGCGACTTCTCCGACGTGAAAGCGTTGATTGCAGCCAACGCGCTGGCCGATGCGCAGGAAGCGGTGGCCGGACAAAAACCCGACTACGCGCTGGAAAGCCTCGTCCTGCTTCCGCCGGTGCTGGCGCCGGAAAAGCTCTGGTGCATCGGCGTCAACTACGCCGAACGCAATGCCGAGTATAAAGACAGCTCGGACCTGCCCAAATATCCCAGCCTGTTCGTGCGCAGCATCTCGTCGATGACCGGCGCCGGCCAGCCGCTCGAGAAGCCTCATGTATCTGAGCAGCTCGACTACGAGGGCGAGCTCGTCATCGTGATCGGCCAGGGCGGCCGCCACATTCCGCGCGACAAAGCCTGGTCGCACATCTTCGGCATGACCCTGTGCAATGAGGGCACGATCCGCGACTGGCTGCGCCACGGCAAGTTCAACGTCACCCAGGGCAAGAATTTCGATCGCTCCGGCAGCATCGGGCCGTGGATCGTCACGTCTGACGAGCTCGATCCGCGCGGGCCTCATGACATCATCACGCGCGTCAACGGCGAGGTGCGGCAGCAGGACACGACCGAGCGGCTGATGTTCCCGTTCGATTTCCTGATCTCCTATCTCTCCACTTTCGCCACCCTGAAGCCCGGCGACATGATTGTAACAGGCACGCCGACGGGCGCGGGCGCGCGTTTCGATCCGCCGCGCTGGCTTAGGGTGGGCGACGTCGTCGAGGTCGAGTCGAGTCGTATCGGCGTTCTGCGCAACACCGTCGCCGCGGAGCAGTAAGCCATGCTCGATACCGCCACGATCGAACGCCTCGCCGCGCGCCTGGATGAGGCCGAGCGCAGCAAGACGCTGATCCCGATGTTCTCGAAGGAGTATCCCGATTTCGCCATCGAGGATGCCTACGCCATCCAGCGCGCCTGGACGAAACTGCAGCTCGGCCGCGGCCGTGTTATCAAGGGACACAAGATCGGCCTGACCTCGAAGGCGATGCAGAACGCGGTCGGCATCTCCGAGCCCGATTACGGCGTGCTGTTCGCCGACATGTTCTATGCCGACGCCACGCCCATTCCGTTTGACCGCTTTCACGCGCCGCGCATCGAGGTCGAGCTCGCCTTCGTGCTGAAGGCGCCGCTGCGCGGACCTGACTGCACCATCTTCGACGTGCTCAACGCCACCGACTACGTCACGCCTGCGCTCGAAATCCTGGAGACGCGCATGCATCGCATCGATCCCGAGACCGGCAAAACGCGGAAGGTGATGGACACGATCTCGGACAACGCGGCCAACGCCGCGCTGGTGCTCGGCGGCCGGCCGTTCCGCCCGATGGATGCGGATTTGCGCTGGATCGGCGCGCTGCTGTTCCGCAACGGCGAGGTCGAGGAGACTGGGCTTGCGGCCGGCGTGCTCAATCATCCCGCCAACGGCATCGCCTGGCTCGCCAACCGTCTTGCGCCGCATGACGAACATCTCGCGGCCGGCGAGGTGGTGCTGGCGGGATCGTTCACCCGTCCCGTCGACATCCGGCGCGGCGACACGTTCCATGCCGACTATGGCGCGTTCGGCTCGGTGTCGTGCCAGTTCGTCTGAATCAACACATAAGAGGGAGCGCATCATGACGGGTCAAACGCGGCGCAAGAGCATCCACATCGGCGGCTTCAAGCACGCCAACCCGATTCCCAACGCCTGCCGCATCGGCAATCTCGTGATGTCCGGTGTCATCCTCGGCCGTGATGCGGCCGGCGTGATGCCTGCGAGCCTGGACGCGCAATGCGCCAACATGTTCGCGCATATGAAGGCGACGGTGGAAGCCGCCGGCGGCACCACGGACGACATCATCAAGATGACGGTGTGGCTGAAGGACCGTACACACCGCGGCCCGGTCAATGTCGAGTGGCTAAAAATGTTTCCGGACGAGCATTCGCGCCCGGCGCGTCACGCGCTGCCGATGGACAATATGGACGGCGGCGCGCTGGTGCAGTGCGACTTCACCGCCGTGATCGACTGAGGGAGCTTTGCGCATGCCGACTTATCTGCCGTTCGACCCGAACCCCCGTCGCCCGGTCAGGGCGCCGCCGCCGAAGACTGTCGACAGCCAGTTTCACGTGCTGGGGCCCATCGACAAATATCCGGAACGCCCCGGCGCTGCCTATCGGATGCCGAGCGCGACCTGGGAAGCAGCGCTGCGCGTGCACAAGACGCTCGGCATCGAGCGCGGCATCATCGTGCAGACCACGACCTATGGTGCGGATCATTCCGTCGTACTCGACGGTCTTGCGGCGATGGGCCCGAACTATCGCGGCTGCGCCAACGCACTGGTGTTCGCGGAAGCGAGCGACTCGTATCTTTCCAAGCTGCATGACGCGGGTGTGCGCGGCGCGCGCTTCAGTTTCCGCCAGGAGCTCGGCGCCGTGCTGTCGGACGCCGATTTCGCCCGCGCCATCGCGCGCATCCGCGAGCTCGGCTGGTACGTGAAGATCCAGCCCGAGAAGGACGGCATCGTCTCCAGCGTCGCCAAGTACGAGAATCTCGACGTCCCCGTGCTGATCGACCACATGGCGCGGCCCGTGCCCTCGAATGGCCGGGATGATCCGAACCTGCGCAAGATGCTGGAGCTGCTCGAGAAGGGCAATTTCTGGGTCATGCTGTCGCTCGGCGAGAAGACCTCGCAGGCCGGCCCGCCCTATGACGACGTGATCCCGATCGCGCGCGCCTATATCGAGGCCGCAATCGACCGCTGCGTCTGGGCCAGCGACTGGCCGCATCCCGTCTCCGTCAAGCAGCCGCCCAACGACGCCGACCTGCTAGAGCTGATGTACCGCTACGCGCCCGACCAGGCCGAGCTGGAGAAGATCCTCGTGCACAATCCGGCAAAGCTGTTCGGCTTTCCGGACTAGCAAGACCCTCATGGTGAGGAGCGCGGTACGCGCGTCTCGAACCATGCAGGCCCGGCTGTCGCCCGAGGCCATCCTTCGAGACGCCCGCCTTTGGCGGGCTCCTCAGGATGAGGTCTCGTATCGTGGCAAAGTCTTAGACCCTCATGCTGAGGAGCCGCTAGCGGCAGACGTCTCGCCCCATGAAGGCCGGGCGCTTTCACAGCCTCCAATTCTGGCGCTCACACCGCCGGCCGTGCCGCCAGCCGGTCGCGCACCTCGGCTGCGATTTCGAACGAGCGCAGCCGCGCGGCGTGGTCGTAGATCTGGCCCGTCGTCATCAGCTCGTCCGCGCCGGTCTCGGCGATCAGCGCCTTCAGCTTCTCCTCGACAGTTTCGGGCGAGCCGACGGCGGAGCAGGACAGCGACTGGCCAACCATGGCCTTCTCGGCCGGTGACCACAGCGCGTCCATGTCGTCGACCGGCGGCGGCAGCGGGCCGGGCGTGCCGCGGCGCAGATTGATGAACTGCTGTTGGAGGGAGGAGAACATCCTCTGCGCCTCCGCGTCGCTCTCGGCGGCGAACACGTTGACGCCGACCATCGCATAGGGCTTGTCGAGCTGCGCCGACGGCTCGAAGCGCGCCCGATATTCGCGCAGCGCCGGCATCATCATTTGAGGCGCGAAGTGCGAGGCGAACGCGAATGGCAGCCCGAGCATCGCGGCAAGCTGCGCGCCAAAGGTGCTCGATCCCAGGATCCAGAGCGGCACTTTCGTCCCAAAGCCGGGCACGGCGCGGATCGACTGGTTCGGCTGGACATCACCGAGCAGCGCCTGCAACTCCAGCACGTCGTGCGGAAAGTTTTCGGAGCTCGTGGCGAGGTCGCGCCGCAATGCCCGCGCGGTGAACTGATCGGTGCCCGGCGCGCGGCCGAGCCCGAGATCGATCCGCCCGGGATAGAGCGACTCCAGCGTGCCGAACTGCTCGGCGATGACCAGCGGCGAATGGTTCGGCAGCATGATCCCGCCGGACCCGACCCGGATCGTCCTAGTCCCGCCCGCGACATGCCCGATCACCACCGACGTCGCCGCGCTCGCGATGCCCGTCATGTTGTGATGCTCGGCGAGCCAGAACCGCTTGTAGCCCCAGGTCTCGGCATGCTGGGCGAGGTCGAGCGAGTTGCGGAACGCCTGCGCCGCATCGCCACCTCTTCGGATGGGAGCGAGGTCGAGCACGGAGAAGGGGATCATGTTTGGCGTACCGGGTGGGAGTGCGATGTGCGCTGCGGCCTCACATGTAGTGGCTTATTATGGAAATGTTAGCGCGGCCGTAGCGCGCAAATGCAATCCAAATCTGCTGTGCTAACGTCAGAGACGATGTAGCGGGCCAGGATTCACCTTTTGCTTCTCAAGAGCGAAATCGTCCTCCGTTTACTAGTTTTGGCTCCATCTCGTGAATTGTTCTGCCGTTCCTATTCCACGTCTCTGGCGTCGAGGGACGAACCTCCATGATTGTCGGTTCGGTCGAGATGTGGCCGGCACTTTTCCCGTTGGCGGCAGCTACAGCAAGCCGCGCTTGTGCTGGATGATGATGATAACGCGAATGATGCAGTCCGATACTGACTCGCCGGGCCGCCGTGCCTTGTGCAGCATTTGCCACGTCACCTCATCGATCTGTATCTGCCATTTGCCGCTTGCCAGGCGTTGTCCGGTATCGTCGGACGGGAACTCGGCCGCAATCAGAGCGCGGCACTCGTCGGTGATTTCAATTTCCGGCATTGTTGGTCGTTCTCGCGGACGGTGTGCTCGCGTGCAGCCCTCGCCCGATCCGGAGAGATCAGCCAGTTAAATCGCGGTAACTACCGATCCAGCCGAAGCCGATGCCGATCGTCCTGACCATGGACGAGGAGCGCGACATCTGGACGCAGTCGCGGTAGGGCGCTGCGGCGCCACCAGTGGATGCCTGCTGAATATTGAGGGATGCGGCGCTGACAAGAAGGATCATTCAATGGCTTGGGTCTCGTTCGCGCAGCCGTGACGCTTGAGTCGTCGGGCTCCCGTCGTCGCCGGACATTGCCGATCCTTCACAACCTTAATGCGATTTAACGAGGTTTCCGTAAGCGGTGTGGGTAAACCGCGAGTCGCGGGGGCGTCCTCCAGACACGAGATGACGCCGTGAAGTTTGACGAACAGGAACGCACCGCGCTGACGGACGCTGGGTTTTCCGTCGCCGACAACAGCAAAGCTGCCTACGTCGAAGCCGTCGTGGTGATCGCCGCATACGACGCCGAAACCTATTGGCTGACGTTCGCCCTGCCGAATGATGCCCAGATCGTGTGCGTTGTGCCACGCGACCAGATTGCCGACGCGATCGCAACTCGTAACTACGCAGCTCGGCGGAACCCACTTCAGTGAAGCTGACCTTCCCTCATGCAAGGCTGAAGGCGCTCTGGAACGAGGCCGTCCGGCAATGGCCGGTTTCGGTGCGAGCCATGAACGGTCGAGATTCCCCCGGTTTCTGGCTTGTCGGTGGCCAAGGCATCTATCTCGTGCATAACGGCGCCAGGCCTCGGGGCAGCGTGACTCTGGCCTACGCAAACGAATGCGACCCGCTCAGGGTGCCGGTCCAAAGTTGGTTGGGTATCAAGCGCGCCATCTTCGGCGATAACGATGGGAGGGAATTCATCGATCTGGTGATGATCGGCACTGCCGTCGATGCCGGCGCCGACCTCGAGGTGACCTTCGAGCCCGACGCGATGACGGTGGCTGTCGTCGAAAAAGGGACGGCGAGCATACGACTGCAATCGCTGCGCATCCGGGACAAAAATGACACCACGTCAGGACGCAGTTGTCGGGTTTGAGTCTGAATCTCGGCTAAGGACCAGACGCGGTATCTTGGCCCGCTACTCTCTCCAAGCCCTGCACATCGTCGTCCTCCCAGTCCTCCCGGTCCTCCCATTCCACGTTGTTGGTTTCGAGATAGCGGGCGACGGCTACGCCGATTGTCGGGAAGAAGTAATTCTCTCCAAGCTGCGCGAAGAGGCCAAATCTTTTCAGCTTGTCCTTCACGGGATCTTTGAGTTCGGCAAAACAAAACTCTATGCCTTGCGCGTGCAACGATCGGTCCAGTTCGGCAACCACGTCGCAGGCGGTGACGTCTACGCTCGTGACCGG
Source organism: Bradyrhizobium sp. MI1.7 (assembly GCF_055811795.1). Classification (NCBI taxonomy): domain Bacteria; kingdom Pseudomonadati; phylum Pseudomonadota; class Alphaproteobacteria; order Hyphomicrobiales; family Nitrobacteraceae; genus Bradyrhizobium; species Bradyrhizobium sp. MI1.7. The sequence continues at coordinate 26,400 of NZ_JBVVPO010000024.1, read as the reverse complement.
CTCCGCGGCAACAACTAGCCAACGCACGGGTGTTGGCGATGTCGCTACGGCATCCAGGACGCGTTCCCTGAAGAATTCGGCGTTGGCAAAAAACAGAGGTGCATCCCAGCGAAACAGGACCAGCCCGGGGACCCGGCGCGCATCCGGATATCGTGTGATGTCGTGATAGCCTTTGACGCCGTAGGCGCGCCCCAATACGGCGGAGTGTGGGCGCCAACCGTCCCACAGGAACTCGATGATAGCGATTGCGATCGCAAGACCAATTCCTGGAATGACTCCGAGCACTGCTACACCGACAAAGCAGACGATGGCCAGCCAGAATTCCCACCGTTGAATGCGATAGATTCGTTTGAGGTCGGCAACTTCAATCAAGCCAATCGCCGATGCGATAACGACGGCGGCTAATGCGGCGGTGGGTAAATGTTGGAGCAGGCTCGGCGCGACCAGGAGGAGCAACGCGATGGCAAGCGCGCCTACGACGCTGGTGAGTTGAGTGCGGGCACCGGCGGCTTCCGCAACGGGTGTCCGTGAACTACTGCTGCTGATCGGGAAGCCCTGGAAAAATCCCGTCGCCAGATTGGCGGCACCGAGCCCGACCATCTCTTGGTTGGGATCGACCCGAGACCCCAATCGCGCAGCATAGGCACGTGAAAGTACGCTCGTATCGGCAAACGAAACCATCGCTACTGCACAACCGCCGATCAGCACCGGCACGAGGTCGCTGGAGGTGATCCATGGGACAACGAAACCCGGCAGGCCCTGGGGAAGGGGGCCCAGCACCTTGACGCCGTATTGCGTCCCGAGATCAAGCACCCCGACGACGAGCGTAGCCCCAACGACCGCAATCAGAAGGCCCGGTACCCGCTTGTTGTTCCTGAGAAGCAGGATCACGATCAACGTGGCGAGGCCAATCGCGAACGCGACCCAGTTTATCTGCCCCCCAAGGATCGCGCTGACAATCGCCCACAGGCTTCGCAGTGGCCCCTCGCTCTCGATGGAAAAGCCGAAGAGCTTGGGCAGCTGGCTGATCAATACGGTCAGGGCAATTCCGTTCATATACCCGTAGCGTATCGGCTTCGAGAGAAGCTCGGTGATAAAGCCAAGGCGCGCGACGCCTGCCAGGATACAGACCGTCCCTGAGACAATCGCCATCATGCCCGCGAGTGTCACGGCCCGCAGGGGATCGCCCTGAGCCAAGGGAGCGATGACTCCAAGGAGTATTGCCGCCAGCGCCGAGTCCGGGCCAAGGACGAGAATGCGGCTTGGGCCGAACAGCGCGTAGGCCAGCAGCGGCACGATCGTTGCGTACAAACCGTAGATGCCCGGCAGGCCCGATGCAGCTGCATAGGCAATGCCGACCGGGACCAGCATTGTCGCCAGGACGATGCCGGCGAAGATATCGTGCGGAAGCCATGCTGCTTCATATTGACGGAGAGTGTCGAGTCCGGGCAACCAGCGCTTCATTGATGGTTTCTCCCAGCCCGCATTGAGCAAGTTTGCCCCGCATGATGTGTTGGACCGATCAGGCTATTACGCCCGCAGCAGGCTGAACAGTGGCCCGGCGCTATGGCCGAAGCAGCACAGCGGGCCATGGGTGCCAGCCGGCACCAAGTCTTCCCTGCGCCCTCTTCACGGACGAGGGGGAAGGACCAAAACCGAACTCGGGCGTTCCATGCCGCGAGAATGGCGTTCGTTCGCGGCTGTTTGAGTGGCCTGTGCCTCCGTTCACAACCCTGTTATTGCGACCTGGTGCGCCCGTTGTCTCAACTGGGCGTTTTGCGCCTGTTGTTGTACCCTTGGTGAAACTGCTGCTGGGGTCGCGAGGAGGAACTGACATGACCATGGTCGTACTCAACCGACGCTATCTCCTCGCCGCCGGCGGCTCGGTCCTGGCGGCCGGGGTGTCCGGGCTCCTGTTGCCGGCCCGTGCCGAAGGCCTCGCACCGACCGAGTCGATGTCGGGTGGCGCGAACAACTACCGCAAGGGCGCGGCGATCGTGGACCGGATCGGCAAGGGCGGCTTCTGGATGAGCGGCACCGTTCGCCGCGCAGACGACGGGGCTCCACTTGCCGGGCAGCGCATCCAGATCTGGGCGCACACGACCGAAGGGCAGGAGCACGAACCGCAAAGTCATGGCGCCACGCTCACCGACAAGGACGGCAAGTTCCGGCTCGAGATGCCGCAGATCATTCCGATCTTCGGCCAGCCGCATGGTCACCTCGCCTATGACAGCGGTGAGTTCAAGACCGTCTTTCTGCGGCCGGTGATGCGGAGCGCGAAGGAGACGAGCCTGGAAGCGCACTTCGTCCTGCAGACGGCCTGACCGGGTTGCGAATGAAGGGGTGGAGACTGGCCCGGGTGATCCTGATCTGGGTTGCCCTTGCTTCGGCCATTGGCGTGCCGATCGTCGCGGCAGCGGGAAGCGAGCAGCTCGCATGGCGCGGTCCGCTCTACGTCGTGGCCGGGTTTGCGGGAATTGTTGCCCTCGGCCTCGTGCTCGTTCAGCCCCTGCTGATCGGCGGATATCTGCCGGGATTCCCGGCTTATCGCGGACGGCGTGCGCATCACTGGATCGGCGGTACGCTGGTCGCAGCGATCGTGATCCATGTCGTTGGCCTCTGGATCACCAGTCCGCCCGACATGATCGACGCGCTGACCTTCTCATCGCCGACGCCGTTCTCTCCCTTTGGCGTGACCGCGATGTGGGCCATCTTCGCGGTCGCGCTCTTGGCCGCCCTGCGTCGGCGATTGGGACTGCGACCACGAACCTGGCGCTTCATTCACATGCCGCTGGCGATCGTCATCGTCGCAGGCAGCGTGGTCCATTGCCTGCTGATCGAGGGGACGATGGAGACGATCTCTAAGGCGGCACTCTGCGCGCTCGTCCTCGCGGCAACCGTAAAAGTCATGATCGACCTGCAGGTGTGGCGAAAGCGAAGGACCTTGCGCGGCGAGAGCACTGCGCCGCAGTGACATGGCCGCGCGTAGCGCATAGTAGAGCGAAGCGAAACCCATCGCACTTTGTCTGCGCGGAAGCATGATGGGTTTCGCAAGCGCTCTACCATCCTACGAAACTTTTGCTGACCGCCTTGTTCAAACACGTTCGGCGTCGTCAGCGCCGATCTCCGCTCCGCTTGCCGCAGATTGCGACGGGGCGTATCCTAGCGTGATGGTTGTCAGTGCCCCCGAGCTGAAAACGTTCCTGCTCGCGACGCCGTTCTTCGGCGGTCTTCCGGACCCGAGCCTCGACCTGCTGATTTCGATGCTGGTCGAGTGCCGCTTTGATGCCGGCGCGACCGTCGTGGCGGAAGGCGAGCCGGGACGCTCGCTGTTCATCGTCAAATCCGGCCGGCTGGCGGTGAGCAAGCAGGCGAACTCGGGGAGCGTCATCCCGATTTCCGTTCTGGAGGCTGGCGATTTCTTCGGTGAAATGACGCTGATTGAAATGCAGAATCGCTCCGCCACGGTGGTCGCGGAGAGTCCGACGGTGCTGTACGAGCTGACGGCGCAAAAGCTCTACGCTTGCTACAAGGCCGATATCCACGCCTATGTGATCGTCCTGCAGAACGTCAATCGAGAGCTATGCCGGCGGCTGCGCCGTGCCGACGATCGCCTCACCGGACACCAGGCGGACGAAGACGAAACCCCCGCGAGATGACTGTGCTTCTCTGCGCCGCCGCAAGTTCGCTCCGCGGCTGACGGTCCCGGATTACGCTCGCGCTCCATCCGGGCCACGCCACTTCGCGTGGGACGTTCAGCCCACCGGTCCCGGGATCCAATCGTCCCCTGAAAGTGGGATCACTCTTACGCCAACAATGACTCCGAGTTCCAGGCTTGGATCGAAATGGCGCATCGTCCGCTCGTTGAGGTCGATGATGCGGCCAGGCCTCAATGGCCCCACGTCATTTATCTTGACGATGACCTTCTTGCCGACGGCCTCGACGAGGGCATATTTCGGCCTCGCGCCAAATTGGACCCCACCAAATTTCCCGCGCAAATTCGTCTTGATGGCAGCCGCCCAGACAGAGGGATCATAGCGCTCGCCGGAGGCTGTGTTCGGACCGCCCTCTTCCTTGCCGGGCTTGAACGGATTGTACATGGATGCGGCGCCAACGATCGCCTCCCCGGAGGCGGCATCGACGACGGCGCTTGAGTGAACTTCACACGCTTCACTTCGATCAACGGGAACAGAAACGGCAAGCGCAACCAGGGCGCCGCAAATTGCGGCGCTCGAGCGGAACAGCATTATAACTCCTGTGATTTTTTCGATCGTCCGGTTCCGACACCGCAAGCATGGTCAAGCGAACGCGGAAGCGTTCACGAACTTGCACCAGTGCTTTGCGGATTCGAGCCAACCCCTGGCTACGGAACCGATGTGCGAACCAGAGCGGTCCGCACGCAGTGTTTTAGGTTGTCCCCGACTAAGACAGAGAATGCGTCAGCAGCATGACCTGATGGAACCTGCGGTGAGTGACACATGCGATGTCGCCACAAGCCGACACGCTCGCGCTAATTGATACGTCGGGCAAAACACCCGCCGCTCGCACAAACCCGTCAATCCTCTTCAGTAAAAATATTCCACTTTACCGAAATTCGGAATTACGGCATTCTCTCCGTCATCCCGCCCCGAGAAGAGGGGCGATCGTACGTCGTCACGAACGTGGGCCGGGGTGCGGTGGACGCGGCAGTGCCGGGCACGCGAATGCGGGACCAGGGCGAGATGAACCTCGTGAGGGCCTTGACTGCGTGCGGGACGGACGGCGCCTGTGTCCGGCGAAGCCCTTGGGCGGAGCTGGATCGCTGCGTACGGCGAAAACGCGTGGTCCTGACCGTCGTTGCTACGGTCAAGCCTTGCGGAGATGGATCGGGGCTCTACCGGGTTTCGAGGCATCGCCAATTCGCGAGGTGACGGAGGCCAGAAGGAACTCGGCTCCGGGGAGAGCGCGCATAAACCGTCAGACCATCGCGCAGGGAAGGCCGGGTGTTTTTCCGGCCCACCTGTTTCCCGCCTGCGCATTTGCGTGTGCAAATTCCTGGCGCAGCGGATCATGGGTGCCAGCCGGCACCCGGCCTTCCCTGCGCCCTCTTCACGGAAGAGGGCGAAAGAGGAGAGCAAAACTCGGGCGTTTCATGCCGCGAGAATGCCGCTTCATGCGTGAATTGAGAATCGTGTTGCCCGATGGGATTGATCGAGACGCGGGGTGCGTGTCGCTCAAAATCCACATGGGTTCGGAATCGCCAGCTTGGGTGCCTCAAACGGTCGCATCCGCGGACGCGATATCTTTGCGATGGCCTGACCAGATTCCATAGTGTCAGCGATGATTTGCAACCGAGGGGCGGGGTATCAAATGACAGCGCGTAAATGTTTCATCGTGGCCGCGGGATTGATGATGGCGAGCGCCGCCCATGCCGAGGACGTTCCCTCCAACGCCGAACTGTTTCGCATGCTGAAGGCGCAGCAGCAGACCATCTCCGAGCTGCGCGCCGAATTGAAGCAGGCCAAACAGGAGCGGCGCACGGTCACTCCGCGAGAGGCGACTGCATCGGCAGCCAAGCCAGCCGGACGCGACGCCGCGAGGGAGACGGTTGCGGTAGCACCGCCCGCGCAGGCTTATGCGATGTACAACAAGGGACCCGCAGTCGCGCCGGCGCGCACCGGCGGTGCCTATGTCGGTGTGTTCGGTGGCGGCGGCAGTCGCGGCGGCACTGACGTCAGCCAGCTCGGCACCGTCTTTTTCGTTGAGGCCGTCGGGGGCCCCTTGGCTGTCGACGCCACAGGGCGGACCAGCAGCGGCGGCGTCGGGTTCGGTGGCGCGCATCTCGGCTATGAATGGTCGTATGGTACGTATCTGCGGCCCGCTTTGGAGATCGAAGGTTTCTATCTGGCAGGTAACCAGCCGCGTGCGACGTTGGTGACCCCCACAGACCGATTTGCAGAGCACTCCTTCGACACGACTTTCCCGACGCGCACCACGGTGCTGCTGGCGAACATGGTTGTCGGCTTCAACACGCCCTATCAAGGCATCACGCCCTATATCGGTGGCGGGATCGGGGCCGCGAACGTCTCCATCAACGGCGCCACGTCCACACAGACCGACCCGGCCGAGCCTGGCATCAACCACGTCAACGCGCGTCCGGACTCCTCGGCCTGGACCTTTGCGGCACAGGCCAAGGCCGGTGCGCGCTTCGCCCTCGGCAACAGCGGCGCTTACCTGTTCGGCGAGTACCGCTATCTGTACGTCGGCGATGTGAATCAGGTTTTCGGCTCCACCGTGAATCCCGCTCATGCTGCGACCAGCCCGTGGACGGCCAGCTTCGGCGGCACATCGCACCATCTCGCAGCCGGCGGCATCGGCTTCGGCTTCTAGCTGAGCTCGATCACTGCGAGAATCGGAGGGGGCGGACGACACGTCCGGCCCCTCCCAGGAGGCAACCGGGCAACGGAAGAAGGCGATTTTCTGAGGAAACTGGTGCTGCCAGACAGGATTGAACTGTGATGGAGAGCACATTTTGTACTGAAAGTATTAAGGTTTTTCGCCTCGCCGGTGTCGTTTGTGTATCAGTCATGGGAGCAGTTGTCACCCGTTCTGGAAGGCCGGGTACTTGAAATTGACTACGATCGGCGGCGATGCATGCCCGCGCTGTAGCGGAAGCACTATGCGTCCGGAGCCATCCGCAGGCTGGTTGAGATCGCCTTGAAGGCGGATAGATATCGCGCAGCAGGATCTTCCGTGAGGGATCCGCGATTGCCACTACCGTCGCATTTCGGTGGATAATTTTAGAAGAAAGCCGGTTCGCGCACCAGATTGCAGACTTGGATGATGGATACTACGGGGCGAAACTTGGTTCTAGGATCGGCAGCTTGACGGTCCAATCCACCAAAATGTCTTCGCCGTGAGCGAGCCCCGGCGCGTGTTTTTCGAGGTTCTCAGAGAAATCGAAGCGCTCACGCAATCGCAATACATTGGACAGGCAAGAAGTGGCAGGGGAGCTTCGTGGGCATATTTGATTTTATCACGCTAGAGCAGATTGAAAGCCTGCCTGACGACGATCCGCAAACCGCTTTCACAGAGTTTGTGCGGATCGCGCAGGCAAGCCTCGTCAACCTCACAAGAAACACCGACACAAGTCAGCAAGAGGGCTGGACCGAGCTCGAGGAATTACGCCACAGTTTCATGAATATCGTGATCGGGGCGGCTAAGAAGTATGAGATACAGCCATTTGCATCTTTGTCGGTGCCGCGGCTGCAGCAATTCGACGAAAAAGTTCATCGTCAATTTCAGGCTGATCTCGATCACTACCTGACCCAACTTCTGCTGGACAACAGCTCGCGATCAAAGCGCGACTCGGTCACTATCTCGCCGCAGCTCAAAACGTCGATACGTACTTATCTATTTCATCTCCGCGAACTGATAGAGCGTTCGGACGATTTGTCCGACAGTCGCCGCGATGCACTCCTCAAAAAGCTAGCAGAATTTGAGGCGGAGCTGGAAAAGAAACGGCTCAACCTAATGGCAGTAACCGTACTCGCAATCACGCTCCTTGCTGCCCCTGGAGGAATTTGGGCGTCTGCTGATGCAGCAGGAAAGCTGCTCAACAATATCATGCGGGAGATCGGAGAGGCGAAAGCGTCCGATGATTCGACTCGGCGTCTCCCTTCCGCAGAAGCCCCGATGGCTCTTACCGGCCCTCGTCCCAACGATCCAGATCTTGTAGGAGCTTCAAGTCGTAGCGGAAGGCGCGATACTTCCCTCGATGATGATATTCCTTTTTGACGATGTGCCAGCAGGCGCCGGGCGTGACGATTCAAAGGCGTTCACGGTCGCGGCGGTTGCTGAAAGCTTAGCCCTTTGCACTTCCGTCCTTGAGCACCTGGGCAATACGTACGCCCGTCCAAAAGACCTTGGCATTTACGCCCATGACATACCCATTCCTCAAGGGTAGCGGGACAAGCGGTCGCCGAGTGGGAAAAAGACGATAGGCGGTAGACACGCAGCGACCTAGATCCAATCTCCTATACCCGTTTTCGGCGAAGTAGGCGAAGATTGCACGCCGATTCGCTGGCACCCTTAGAGCATCTAACCCGCCTGCCGAGGAGGCAGATCCTTGGCGCAGCTTAATCCAATAATTAGCCCATCTGTTGTAACGCGGCATGTCGTTTTTGTTCACGGACTACGTCGCGTCGGTGAGCCCGTGTGGATGTCAACGGGTGAGAAGTGGCCAGCTTGGTTGGCCACCGATATTCCCGATTGCGCCATTTGGAGTCTTGAGCACGAGTCGGCTCCCACGATCTTTCGAGGGAAGGCTATGCATCTCGTCGATAGGACGAACAACTGTCTGCCTCTCTTGTTATCTGAGCCGTCATTGAAAAACGGAGAAATTGCTTTCGTCGCACATAGCTTTGGTGGTTTGATAATTGCCGAACTGTTGCGAGTAGCCGACGGACGGTCGAACGCGGAGTCGCACATCGCCGATTTCCTCCAACGTGTGCGAAGGATTGCATTTCTGGGAACGCCGCATTTGGGGGCTGACTTGGCGAGCTGGGGTGGACGGCTCGCGCTGGTCTCCAAAGCATCGAGCGTGCTTCGTCGCAACGATCCGCACTTGCGCGGTCTTAATCAATGGTTTCGCAGGTACGTTGATGACCATCAAATTGCGACGCTTACACTGACGGAGACGCAAAGAACTGGCTTGTTTGGGCATATCGTTAAGCCTGATTCAGGCGATTTTGGTTTGTCGTCATTTCCGATACCCGTTGATGCAGATCATTACTCGATTGCGTCGCCATCTGACAGAAATTCTGAGATCTATCGCCACATACGCGACTTCCTATGTCAGGCCGGGCCCCCGGTGCACCCTCAGGCTGCGTTAGTGGAGGCGGTCGTGGATCAAACGGCGAGCATAGAGCGGCTCGCGCAACAGAGCGCTGGCGGCCTTGACCGCCTAGAGAAGAGCCTCGCCGACAGTGCCGTAAGACAAACTTCGATTCTAAGAATCCCGCAGAGCCTCGTCGACGCAGAAGCTGATCGGCGGCTGCTAGTGCTGTTGAAGTCAAGGTTCTTCACCGGCGTGAACGCGCACCAAGACTCTTCGCGATTGGCCAACGATTTTATGGAAGGAGATCTACAGGCAACTTCGCCCCAGAAGAAAGCTGAGGCTCTCGCTTGGTGCGCGCGACTGCTTCTCGGCAAGTCAGACAGAACCGAGGCTATCGCGATCTTGGAGGTCGCTCGCAAACTGGGCAAGGGCGGCGTGCTCGAAATTGCCGATGCTTTCTTGACATTTTATGACGGTCGGCCCGCGGATGCGCTGTTCCGCTTGGCTGAGATCAATACCGATGAAAGCAGATCGGCAGCATTCATAATGATGGTTCATAGCCGGTCGCCTGAAGATGCCCTTCAGTGGCTTGACGATACAAAAGGCGACATCGCCACGATGGACGCAGATGGAAAGTTCTTCGTTCTAAACAGCCAGCTTAAATGTAGTAGGTGGAACGACGCCTTCACGACAGCAGAAAAGATCAGTGAAGACGATTTCCGGCGTGCGCCGGTTCTTTTTTTTGCTGCTGCTGGCGCTTACCTCGTGCAGGCGGTCCCCGATGAGTTGCGCACCGAAGCGCTCGCGGAAATTCCTCTGCAAGCTTCGGAGTTTCCTCTATCGTCGACAGTGGAGGCCCTTGCCTCACGTCGTAAGGCGCAACTTCTGTATAGCCGCGGTGGTCGGGAGGCTCGCGATTTAGGCATTACTAGAGCCGAAAATGAGGCAAATGATCGAGCGCTATGGCTAGCGCTGCGGGATCAAGAGCACCGACCGGAGGCGCTGTCGCGGCTTGAATCGAGCATGCGAGACCCCGCGCACTCACTTCGTCGCCTTGCGCTCGCGCTGGATCATGGGTTGAAACTTGATCTGAAAGCCGTAGAGGACGAAATCGAGCGGCAAAGTGCGATTACGGGAGGCGGATCAATCGAAGTCGCGTTGGCGCGATTGGCGATGACATTTACGAAGAAGGGCCCGCGTGATGCTGCCGACTACGTCGAAAAGCACCGTGCGGTATTGGTCAAGTTCTTAAACCCGGTCTTCGTGGCGTCGATAGAGATACAGTTGTTGGTAAAATCCGGCAAGATCCAGTTGGCCCAAGATCGGCTTGATGCGCTTCCACTAGAGTCGGATCCAGCAGTACTGGCGCGGCTTCAAAGGGTGATCTCTGAGGCTAAGGGAACTGACCCAATAGCTAGCCGAGAGCAGCTGTTTAAACAGAGCGACAGTTTTGCGGATCTAGCAAACCTAGTGGAGCTTCTGGAAGATCGGGGCGATTGGCCGCGGCTTGTGACATACGGGCGTATTTACTTCGCACGCTCGCACGACCTGAAAGGCTGTGTCCTCTTAACTCGGGCTCTCTACGAAGTTGGTGACTTCGAGGGGGTGACCTCGCTGCTTTCTGAGAGCGCGGAATTTCTGACGCTGTCCGACGCGTTACTGTCGCTCTTCGCGTGGTCACTTTATTGGGTCGGTGATCTGAAGCGGGCGTCAGAAAACCTCAATAAGCTTAAGCAGAAGCGTGACGATGAAAATGGCCGCACCTTAACAGTCAATCTCGCGATTGCGTCAGGTGACTGGAACTCTCTCAACATTCTAGTGGAGACGGAGTGGGATCGCAGAGAGAATCGAACGCCGGAAGAATTGTTGCGAGCTGGCCAACTCGCACAACAGCTCGGCTCGTCACGCGCTAAGCAGCTTGTGCAGGAGGCGGCCGCCAAAGGTAGAGACGATGCAGCAATACTATTGGGCAGTTACTCGGCGGCCGTAGCCGGGGGCTGGGAAGACAGCTCGGACGTTCATCAATGGCTCGCAACTGCGGCCGTGCTGTCAGGGGCCGATGGCCCAGTTCAGCAGATGTCGATAAAAGATGTCATGGACCGTCAGCCGGATTGGCAACGGAGAGAGACGAATCTTTGGGAGATGTTGCAAAAAGGCGAGGCGCCAATCTTTGTCGTTGCGCATCTTCTAAATCGGACGCTAGTGGACTTCTTTCTATTTCCAGCGCTGTCTAATTCAATGCAGACAGATCCACGTAGGCGCGGCGGGATATTTGCATACAGCGGCGTTCGTTCGGGTATCGATGTTAGCGCAAGTTCGATCGCGATAGATCCAACCTCGTTGCTAACCTTCGCCACCCTGGGCCAATTGGATAGGATAATAGACTCTTGTCATAACATTGTTGTCGCGCATTCCACCTTGGGGTGGTTGTTCGAAGAGAGGCAACAGGTTCAATTCCATCAGCCAAGCAAGATTGCCGAGGCTAAAGAGATCAAAAGGCTGTTGGCTGCCAATGATCTCAAAGAGTTTGAATCGACTGCCACCGCGAGAGGCGAGTTATCGAATGAGGTTGGTGATGATTTGGCCGCTATGCTGGCTGATGCCGAGGCCGATTTCGGCCTAGATAAGCGCCAGCGGGTCGTCGTTCGCCCGGGGCCGGTTCACCGCGTTGGGTCGCTGATGGAAGAGGAAGCTGATCTTAGCGGCCATTTCGATCATCTTTGTAGTTGTGCCGATATTGTCGATGCTCTTTATCGTTTCGGGCAACTCACGGAAACCGAGGCACAGCGAGCCCGCGACTTCTTGACCGTCCGCGAGAAGCCGTGGCCTTGTCGATTTGAGATAGCGTCGGACGCGGTCCTTTATCTAGACGAGCTGGCTGTATCGCATCTGCAGCACTTGCGGCTGTTGCCAAAGCTTCGGGCGGCTGGATTTACCGCCGTCATTCCTGCTGGGGAGATCCGACAGGCGGATGGGTTCATCCAACGTGAAAATCTGAGTGACCGGGCTGCAGCGGTTATCGAAAGCATCCGTAAGTCGCTAGCGGACGGCATCGCGTCCGGGAAAGTCATTGTTGCCAAGGCGTCAAAGAGGGCCGACGATGATATGCCGAATGAGCGGATCAAGCATCATCCGGGTTTCTCGGTTATGGAAATGGCGTCCGTCGCCGACGCCGTCGTCGTTGATGATCGCTTTATGAATCAGCATAGGAATGTCTCGGTAGGCTTGGGGGAGAAGCCGATCTATACTTCTTACGATCTGCTAACGAGCGACCGTTTCACCGAGGTCGAACGCCGCGAGTTTGTAACTACCATACGGCGCAGCGGCTTTTGTTTCGTGCCTGCGGATGCAGGAGATCTCAGCCGGATGCTGAGCGCATCGCCGGTGCAGAACGATAAGGTGGTCGAAAATGCGGAGCTTAAGGCTCTTCGCGAAAGCCATCTTATGGCACGCATGTCGAATAGTTTGCAGCTTCCTAAGGAGGCCCCATGGCTCGACAATGTGATGCGAGTTCTTTTGGATGTCCTTAAGCTGCAATGGCAAGATGGGGTTGATATACGTCGTTCTCGTGCGCGATCGAACTGGTTGCTAGAACTCCTAGATATTCGTGGTTGGGCTCAGCGCACCAATCCGAAACCGCAAGTGCTTGTATCGGAAGTGGGGTATCGCAGTCTCGTTCTGAGCTTAAGTTTGGCGCAAGATATTCCTCAAGCGCAACGAGCGTCGTATTGGGAATGGCTCGAAGAGGCGCTCTTGGAACATATCAAACAGGGCGATCCTGAATTGTATCATGCGCTGATAGTGCAAGTCCGTTCGCACATCATCAAGGCGATCAATGGTGTCGAGGATGTCTGAGCCGTCGCTGAGAAGTCAACTCGCGTACTCTCTGGTAGAGCTATTTCCTCCGTTGTTTCGCGATTCAGCTTTGGAGGATGCGGACTTTAGGAGGGAAACAGGTCTGAATTTACAGGCGAGTGTTCGTCTCAACGAGAGTGGGGTGACCTTTGATCGCCAAACACTGTATGCCGCAGTTGAGGCGGTCCTTTCTAGCGAACGCGAAACGAGATCAATCGAGGCGGTCGATGAAAACGAGTGGCTTATTTCGAAAGACGAGGGCGGGTACCTCGTTGCGGTCGCAGGAAGCGATACTGTCTCCTTGCCTGATGATTTCGACTGTCTTTCGCCGACTCCCGCGGTACGCCTAGAGTGGTTTGAGCGCCAGGCGAAGGCTTTCGACATTGATGGTAGTTCTTCCGAAAAATGGCGCTCCCTTCTAGCGGCGCGAAGATGCGATGACGAAGAAGTGGAAGAACTTAGAAACGAATTTCGCCTCACGCCGCGTTGGTTCGCTAGTGCCTTGTTAGGAGGCGCTGATGGTGAAGCCCACTTGCCCATCGAAAGTCTAGTTCCAGGCGACCCACGATACTACTTTCGGCTCGCCGGTAGGCCGATCGAAGGCGATCTCCTTTCGTATGTTAGGTGCGACCTCTCCAGTCATATCGATCGGCAGGTGGCTGGAGGAGGTGTGAGTGGTGTTGCGTTTTCGCTGCTCCTATCCGCGCACCCTTCGATTCCTCAAGAAATTAGGCTGCATGGAATTTCGAGCGCCCAAGTCATGCAGCTGTTTGAATGGCTTGAGGCGCATGGTGATCGCATTTCGCAGCTTGGTGCGATTGAATTGGGACTTGCATGTCTCGATACCTATCCGGAACTCGAGCCGATCATCACAAAGATGACGCGGGCGTTCGTTGAAGATGATGACGGAGAACACGGTCGGCTGGCGCAACTGGCTGGGCTCGTTGTCCTCGTTGATGGTGAATTAGCAAGGACGGGAATCCTAAGAGCGCACCCACCGTATTGGAGGCGACTTGCCGCTGTCGCGCATGCGTCTCTGCTGGAAAGAGAGCTGTTACGGCGCGGGGCAAACATCGGTGATTTTAGTTCGTGGGCCTATTCAAATCGGAGGCAGCATTGTGTTCTTCAGAACAGTGTGGATCTGCGGAGGGAGCCGCGATGGTTGCCGGAGTTTTTGGCTCCGGACCAATTAAAGGCAGAGTTTGCAGGTAGGATCTCCGCTGCGATGATCGTCAACAAGGGTAAGATCAGCTCCTCCGAATTGCAGTCCCTTGCCCTTGATGAGGCTGGTCCTCTTCAGTCTCTGATCGTCTTTCCGGCTCCATACTTGCCGGGGCCGCTCGAAGGGGGCGTTGAGGCTGTCCAACCGATGCCGGCCGATATCGAGCAGCAGGTCTACGCAGACTTGAAGGCGGATGTGGTGACGCCGCAGTCGTTCGTAAGGCTGGTCAATACCGCATTAATATTTAAGCTTGGACCCCAGATGGCTGACTTGGCAGCCGAAGCGTTGCGACGAGCAAAATATCAGCTTCGGGAGGTGGGCGTGGATGTGCCAGCGTTATCACTGCTGTATGGGTTAGCAATCGTTGCGGCGGTGACAAGGTCGGACGGGTTGGCGGCGGAGGTGCGGGTATTGGTTCGTGTCGTGCGCAGGCGACCGGGCATGGTTATGGATTTAACCGACACACTTCGCATAGTCATGATGGCTGCTGCTGCTCATGCGGATATCGATGAGTGGTGCACCTTCGTGGGCGACTGGCTTACTGAACTAGCTTATGAGGATATGACTCGTTCAGAGGCAAGGGCACTTTCGAACCGCATCAGAGCGCTTTGTCAGATTGAGCGGAGACTTTGGGGCACCTGCGCTCGCGCTGATGCAGCATGTGCAAGCTTGTCGGCCGCCTAGTAGTTGTTGCCTTATTGAGCCGTCGCGGCATCGGATGCCCAACTTGCACTCCGTTGTCCGCTCCGTCGATGCTGCGCAAAGACACTGATAGGCTCACAGAAATGAAAACATTCCTGCAGCCTCCGAGGTTCACCCGAGGGCTCACAGCCGGGCCATCGTTCGTGACACCTGCACTGCGGACCATGCGCCCATGCCCCCGCTCGGCTGCGGTATGCCGCGCTCGGTGAGAGCCTTCGCGATCTCCCTGAGAGAGTCCGCGCCAGTCTTCCTGATCTCGGCAATGATCGGTGCTAAGTCGCTGGCCCTCTGTGCAGCACGGGCCCTCACGGCCTCTGTAGCGGCCTTCTGACCGACACCGGCGACCAGATGATGCTTCGCCTTGCGGTCCCACTGCCCATCGCGGGCTACCTTCGCAGCCAACGCGGCCTTGGTCCGCTCGCTGATAAGTCCCGCTTCCAGCTCTGCCACTGCGGACATCTGTTGCAGCATGAACCGCCCGACTGCACCGGCGGGGATTTGAGGGAGGTCGCAGAACAGCACGTCCACGCCGCTGTCAATCAGCGCCATCAGGAACGATTGGTTACGTGAGAGCCTGTCGAGTTTGGCTATTACAAGAACCGCCCGATGAACGCGACACGCAGCCAGCGCGGCGGCCAACTGCGGCCGATCGACCTTTCGTCCGCTCTCGGTCTCTGTGAACTCGGAGACCGGAGGCCAACCACCGGAAGCATCAATGAAGCCCTGCACGGCAACCCGCTGTGCGTCGAGGCCCAATCCAGAACGACCCTGCCGGTCCGTCGAGACGCGGTAGTACGCGACGACCTTCATCCCCCGCTTCTTGATCATACTTCGCCACCCCTTCATGTTCCGTACCAGAACATCGTTACGCTCGTTACGATGAAGTGATACAGATGATTGTGAGGGCCTGTCAAGGCGCAAGGCGCTAGCCGCGCTTAGATTGCTGCCGAAGTATCAAGCGAGCACTAGGTGCGAGCACCTCGCGAACGCTCGGGGGGTTCGCGCATCATTCGGTGCGAGCATCTCTCGGAGATCGAGGGGGGCCTAGGGGGAAGTCGCGACTTCATCACTCTCGACCACCCCTTCAAAGATTTCCGTCTGAAAGCCGGGGAACCCTCAAGCCGCGTTCAGTGGGCCTTCGGGATGCCGCCGAAGAACTCAGCCATGCGAACCATGTCATCAGCCGAGGCATCGGACTTGAGGCGGTTTGCTCGCCACGACGTGACGATGACGTTGCCCTTGACGTACCCGAGACGCGGCACCAGTCGGGCCAGCGTCGGCGAGCAATCACCACGGCGGCCGGTCGTCTGTTGCAGCTTAATGCCCAACACTGGGCACCGCTCGGGGATCGTCACGTCCTCGAAGGTGATATTGAACGGGATGCCGAGGAGGCCGGAATTATGCCGAGCCTGTCGAACCATCTTCTGTCGGGCGACGCGCTGGGTCATCGCTTGGACGCGGCTGGGGCGATCAATGGTGGTGGTAGCGTCTGTGTGCATTCTGTTCCTTTGTGATGATGATCGACTAACCGAGCGTTCGCTGGCGTTCACCGAACGCATCGGTCGGGAAGTCGGGCCCGGTGTCCGCGAGACTGCGGCGGCCGATGGCCCTGACCATTTTTCGGAGGTTCGAGCGATTGTATCCGCGAGGAAGAATGTCCGCCTTCAGGACGCCATCAGCCAGCTTATCGAGTGCTTCGACCATGGTCTCGGGTAGTTCGATTTCAGCCCCGAGGCGTCGTCTTCGTTGTGAGGACGCCTCGGAGCGGCTCTTATTCGTCAAGGGACCTCACGCTGTGATCAGGCGCTGCTTCACCGCGACGCTCCACGCCAGTGCTTTGGGCCAGCCGGGAGCTTTGACGAGCGTGTCCCCGTCCTTGCCCCGCGTGATCTGAACGTCGTTGCCCCAGTCTGCGGTGAGAGCCTTGAATGTGGCTGGGTCGTTCGGCAGCTTTGCCAGACGGTCCATCGCCTTGTTGCCGAGGTCCCGCAGCTCTCGATCATTGCCCCGGTATGTGGCGAGGCGAGCGGCCCGAAGCTCGCTCTCGTTGAGCATGTCGTTGAGGAGCGACACCGAGGCACCTGTCTCGGACAGCACCGCGTTGGCCTGAGCCTCAAAGCCGACGATGACGGCCGACACCTGCTCCGCGCTAATTCCTTTGGGCGGCGTGGCCGGGATGTCACCCGACACGACGGCGTCTTCAAGCAAGGACGATACGGCGAAGTTGCCGATAGCCTCGTTGGCCTGCTCGATCGCAGCGGTAGAAGCGTTGATTGACTTCGCCTGCTCTGCCGTGGCCTTGATCGTGTTCTCGTCGTTGCTCTGAGGCTGCTGTGGCTGCTGCTGAACCTGTGGCTGCTGATTGGACTGCGGGGCAGCGGCGACCCCTGCCTTAAAACCCGGCTGGTAGTCCTGGGGGATGACACCGCCAGCCTTCGCAGCTTCGATGCTCGTGGTTATTCCACCTACAGTAACCATTCCCGGACGGGGCGAGGACACCGCGCTGGCATGCGAGGTTGCACCTGCGGTGATCGTAGCGCGGCCACCCTGCATCACAATGCTGGCGTTCGTCGCGGCGTTGGTCCGCATCAGTGAACCGGAGGATGGACGGGAAGCCTGTTCGGCTGCGCGGGTGGCTGCAGCCAAGTCTTTCAGGGACTGTTGATGTGCTGCGAGGGCATCTTTCGTTGCGGCCTCACGCGAGCCGGGGGTGCCTTGAAGAGAGTTGAAGGTGTTGGTTGACGCCTGAAGTTCGGAGCGGTCTTCTGCAATAGACATTGGTCTTTGGTCTTTCTTGTGTGTCGTTGGGCTCGTCAGAGCCTCGTGATCTTTTTGGTCGGTGGTCTTAGCGGAACGCCATAGCGAGCAAGATGCCCGACATGACGAATAGTGTGATGAGTTGGATTTCGCCGATCATTCTAAGGGGAGGTGTTCAGGCGTCGGCGGTATTGGTGGTCGAGTGTTTCATGTTGGTCTTTGGTCCTTCTGTATTGGTCAGTTGGTCTTGGTCGGTGAGGGGGACTGAAGGTGGTTCAATGACGATCAATCCCCGACAAGACCCTGATGAAGGGGGATCGAGATGGGGACCACTTAGGGTTCCCCACTATACCTTCCTATCTTAAGGGTCAGCCTAATTACCAAAGCAAGATCAGTGTCTTACCGGGTCGGTGCCCAAGTTTGCGAGGGTCGAATTTGGGCAAGGGGTCTTCAGCTCTGGCGCTTAGCGATCAGCTCGGCGGTGTTGTCAGACGATAGCCATTCGATCAGCAGCCCCCTCATTCGCTCTGACGGAACGAACACGGTGATCGGTTCTGGCTCTTCCTTGCGGATGCCTGATCTCCAAACCCATTGGATCATTTCGGACAGAGCGTGAAGGTCTTCGTAGACGGGGACACCACGCTGCTCGAAGAAGCCCTTGATGGTCGGCTGATGGAATACGTTCGCAAGGTAGGCCATCGATCGCTTATCGATGTAGTCGTTCGTTGCTTTGGCGTTGATCGGGATGAAACCTCGACCGTAGCCGCCGCCCTTCAGCGCCTGCTTGGCCTTCTTGAACGTTGTCCATCCGTTGAGTGCAGACGGTGTCTTGGCCACTCGCTTGAAGAACATCTCCGTCGAGGACTTGAGGTTCTTCATTACAGCTTCCGGGGCCCGGTCGAACCAAGACGAGGACAACGGGTTAGACTTATCGCTGGTCGCTCCGATGTCATTCATCTTTCCGTCGTAGATTGTCACAAGTGACCGGAGCTTTGATTTGATCGCTGCTTCGTTGGTGTTGCCCCACTCGACCAGCTTCCCGCCCTGAATGGACTTCATCTCGAAAGATAGCCCTTCGGACTGGAAGTAGGAGAGCATTGGAGAACCGTGAAACATGTACGTCAGAGTGAACACGTCCTTGAAGCATCGGAGGAAGTCGGCTGGAAACTCCCAGATCAGAACGGTAGGCAGGCTGGTCTTGGCGTCTCGTCCGTAGACAACCAGATTGCCGTTGTCGCAGAGGTTCTTGATGTCGTTGTATCGGCCGTTGTAGCCGGGGTGTTTGTCGTGGTTCCAGCGAAGGCGGTCCCCTTCGTCAGCGATGACGTACTCACCATCGAACAGCGCCTTGCGGTCAGAGCTGGTCAACGTCTTGAGCAGATCAACGCAGGTGATCACTTCATCGATTATCAGCGTGTAGTTCTGCTCTCTCAGCCGTTCGTAGATGCGCTTGTTGAGCATCGAGAATAGGGCGTGCGTCGTGCAGATGTTGTGTCCTCCCTCGATCAGCTTCTCTAAGTGGAAGAGTTTGCGACCGTGGATTGGCTGCGGGTCTCTGAACATGAGGTCAGGACATGCGTCGCGGATGCGGTCAACTTCGGTCAGGAAGGGCGCGACGTAGAGAAAGCGCCGGTCGCCGGGAAGGCCGTCGAAGACTTCGGACTGGTTCTTGATGTGGGCGGCGTTGATGTGGTCGATAGCCCATGTGGTCTTGCCGCTGCCCATGATTGCGTCAAGCACAGTGATCTTGTTTCTGCCGGTCGTGACAGCAGTGGTGTCGTTCATGATTGCTTTCATGCTGGGGTTTTTGGTTGGAGGCCCACGAAGGGGCCCTGATTGGCTCAGTGACCGATCTGCCAAACGCTCAACGTGCACATGCGTAATGCCGCAAGCACCGCACCCCTCGCCGGGGTTCGGACCATGTGTATGTGAGCGTTTGACGGATGGGTCAGCGCGGAAAGGCGAGTGCTAACGAGCACTGGGGCCACCCCCCACCGATGATGTCATCAGCCGGAGACCAAATCGGCGAGAGCTATCATCAGTGGGGAGTAGCCAATCACACCACCAGCCCGACTGCGCTGTCCGGGCGGCCGGTGATGTGTAGGGGAAATCTTAAAGGGAACCGAAAGGCGTTCTATAGGGCGCGGGGGCAACCTATTCCAAACCTGCAGAAAGGCGTTCTATGGGGAGTCGCGCAACCTATTCCAAACCTACAGAAAGCCGTTCTATAGGGGAGGAGTGCAACCTATCCCAAACCTACGGCCTCACCTCGGCATGCTCGCAGGACTGCGCGGGTGAGTAGCACCCCTCGGGACGAGGATGCTCCCCAGATGACTCAGCGAGAGTCACTGATGCGCCTTGGAGTGTCCCGGGTGTGTTTGTCCGGTCTCGCCAGTGAACGCGCCAGTGACTCCCTATTCCAATCGTATGGGCTACGGGTTGGCGTAGAACATCGCGAGCCGCCACGCCGGGAATGCTGCCCGCTCACCGTCACGATAGGCGATGTTGATACCGCCCCTCCGACACTGCTCGATCATGTTGCGCTCGTCTTCCCGGAACGTGGCCTGTGGATCGGCCAACATCGCGACCGGCTCGTCCATCTCATACCACCATTCGCGGATGGTCATGAGCCGCGAAGGGTCAGCACCGATGCGCCCGAGGGCGGTGGTCAGAAAGTGATCTGAAGGTGTGGTGAAGGTCTGCATGAGTGTCCCATTGCTTCATCGTGTTGATGGTTGCCAATCGTATAAGGTCTACGAATGGCAGGGGAGCACTGCCTTTCATTGTGTGCCCGAGGTGGTCGCGCCCGTCAACTCGTATCTCGGGAGCTTCGCCATTGCGGTCACTCGGGCCTTGAGAGTGACCTTGGTGTACGCTTCGCCTTGGGTTCTCGGTGAGTGGTTCGAGATCGCGTCCAGTGTCAACGCTTCGATCCCCGCCTCCAGCCCATAGGTCTTGAAGGTGTAGCGCCATGCGTGATTGGGCTGGACGTGAGTGTCATCGATCACATCGCGGACCAACTCCCTCACTCGGCTGTAGACACCACCGGCTGGTCCCGTGATGGTGCCGTCCTGGCCGGGATCACAGAACAAATGACCCGCCTTCGCACTGTTGACGAACTCCACAAAGCCCGTTGCGACCAAGTGTTTGTGCACGGGCACATCGCAGAACCTGTTGTTCTTGATGCTGCCCGCCTCTGGTGTCAGCCGGATTACCCAGCCGTGTTCGGGGTCCTTTCGAACATCCTGCTTCCGTAGCTGGATCATCTCAGCAACGCGAGCGCCCGAGTACGCGCAGAGCCACGGCACCCACCGCTTGGCGGCGGTGGTCTTAGGGTTCTCTCGCTTCGATCCCGTGACCGCAGCAGCGCGGCGGAGTATCTTGGCCGCTTCCTCTCGCGTGAAGAACTCATCGCGCAGCTTGGCCTTCTTCCGCTTCGCCTTGATCGTTGCCCGCTCTGCCGGATTGACAGAGAGCCACCCCCGCTCAGCACCCCAATTGAAGACGTTGCTGAAGGAGGCGATGTCGCTGTCGTTGATCGTCTTGACGCTGATCTTCCGGGCGAGGCGATGGTCCCGCCATCGAACGATGTCCTGCTTGGTTACTCGGCTCGCATCGTCATGTTCGAGGAACGCGACCAGCTTATCGAACCGCTGCTTGGTGCGCGTGGCGTCGCGCTTCGTAACGCCCCTATCCAGGGCGGCCTTGTGCCACGCCTCGACAAGCCCGGTAAGCGAGCGGCCGGTGGCCCTTGAGGACGCACGCTCGAACGGCTGGAAACGCTTGGCGTAGTCATCCGGCGCGAAGTCGCCATCCGCATTTCGCGAGAGCTTCCGTGCCGCCTCCGACAAGTCGCGAGAGGTCCACTCGATCAGTTTCCCCCGGCTCGCGTTGTCAGTGACGACACCACGGCGGGCGAGGAAGGCATCGGTCATCTTCCCGAACCGCGCCTCCATGGACACTCGACGACGCCCCTCTGGCGACTTGTGGATGCCCAGCCTCGCGACCGCACCGTACTCGCCACGTCGAGCTTGCTCATTCAGATCAGCAACGTGAAGCCACTGCTCGGTGGTCAGAATGGGATTATCCTCAAATCCCTCCGCGAAGGCCTTGTAGAGTTCGCCTGAAAGGGCGCTGATCTGCTTATCAGTGAGCGGCTTGGGACCGGCACGAAGAGCGGCCATCGTGCGCTCAACCTCAGCCGCGACTTCGGGGCACTTTGCCTTCGCGGCGGTGCGGTCCGATGTCTTCAAAGAGATGCTGATGTGGTCCTTGAACCAGCTCGGCGGGCGCTGATCCTTTGGCAACTTCGCCAAGATCGCTTGCACGTCAGCCGGGATGCGCTTCCGGTAGTACCAGTTGTCAGAACCGCGACGCTTAGTAGGGCAGGCCATTCGCAAAACCATCGTGTAGCACCCGTGTGTATCAGGCGCAGCGCGAAAGCCTCAACTGTTTCAGTAAGATGTTGATGTCACATGGACATTAATGGTGCTGCCAGACAGGATTGAACTGTCGACCTCTCCATTACCAATGGAGTGCTCTACCACTGAGCTACGGCAGCATGTGCTGGGATAAGAATCGGCCGCCAAGGGGGCCTACCAAGCGGGCCGATATCTGCCACAAGCCCCCCTCCTGTGCAAGCTTGCTAGCTCCGCCAAAACGAGAAAATCGGGTCGATATCGGGGCCAAAATGCCCGTTTTCAGGTGAAAGTACCGACTTTCCGCCGATTTCGGTTCCGATATCCCCGGCCAACTGGCCAGTTGGCCGCGGCATGGCATTCGGCCCATTTTGGATTTCGCACGAACAGTTCGTGAGGGGCCTCTTGAGCTGCCGCATTCTCCGGGCATGTTATCGCGGATCGCTGGTATGGACCGCTGATGGCTGACGAGAACGACAAGAGCACGAGACAGGCGAGGGGGGCGCGGGACGACCGGCTGAAATCGGCGCTGCGCGAAAACCTGAAGCGACGGAAGATGCAGGCGCGCGAACGCGCCGCAATCACCGACCCCTCGCAGAATGACGATGCTTCCCTAGATGAGGGGACCGCCGGCAAGACTGGCGATTGAAGTCTGGCGATTAGAATTTTTGGAGTGCATGGACGTGGCAATGGGGCAGGACGAGCAGCAACGAGACGATGGTGACGCGCAGATGTCGCGGTTCACGCGCCCTGAGCAGACCTTTCCGGCGCTGACATCGGCCGAGATCGAGCGCATGCGGAATTTCGGCGAGGTCCGCACCTACGCTAACGGCGAATTCCTGTTCGAGACCGGCAAGCCCGGGCCGGGCATGTTCGTCGTGCTGAAGGGCCACGTCGCCATCACCCAGCGCGACGGGCTCGGCAATGTCACGCCGCTGATCGACCAGGGGCCGGGGCAATTTCTGGCCGAGCTCAGCCAGCTCTCGGGCCGGCCGGCGCTGGTCGACGGCCGCGCCGAAGGCGAGGTCGAGACGCTGCTGCTGCCGCCGCCCCGCCTGCGCGCGCTGCTGGTCGCCGAGGCCGAGCTCGGCGAGCGCATCATGCGCGCGCTGATCCTGCGCCGGGTCAATCTGCTTCAGGCCGGCGTCGGCGGTGTGGTGCTGATCGGTCCCTCGTATTCGGCCGGCGTGGTGCGCTTGCAGGGCTTCCTCACCCGCAACGGCCAGCCGCATCATCTGCTCGATCCCGAGCGTGACCGCGACGCCGCCGAGGTGATCGCGCGCTATTCGCCGAAGCCGGAAGACTGGCCGCTGGTCGTCGCGGCGAGCGGCGAGGTGCTGCGCAACCCCAGCGAAACCGAGGTTGCGCGCGCGATCGGCATGATCGGCGGCCCCCGCAACGACCGTATCTACGATGTCGCGATCGTCGGCTGCGGACCCGCCGGGCTGGCAACCGCGGTGTATGCCGCCTCCGAAGGGCTCTCGGTTGCCGTGCTCGACACCCGCGCCTTCGGCGGCCAGGCCGGTGCCAGCGCGCGCATCGAAAACTATCTCGGCTTTCCGACCGGCATTTCCGGCCAGGCCCTGACCGCGCGCGCGTTCAACCAGGCGCAGAAGTTCGGCGCCGACATCATGATCCCCGTCACGGTGAAGTCGCTCGACTGCACGCGCCGGGACGGCGCCTTTGCGGTGACGCTCGACGGCAGCGATCCCTTGCGTTCGCGCGCGGTCGTGGTTGCGAGCGGCGCGCGTTATCGCCGCCCCGAGATCGAGAACCTCGACAAGTTCGAGGGCCGCGGCGTCTGGTATTGGGCCTCTCCGGTCGAGGCGCGGCTCTGCGCCGGCGAGGAGGTGGCCCTGGTCGGTGCCGGCAATTCGGCGGGGCAGGCGGCCGTGTTCCTGTCGGGACACGCCAAGAAGGTGCTGATGATCATCCGCGGCGGTGGCCTGGGCGCCAGCATGTCGCGCTATCTCATCGAGCGCATCGAAGCGACACCCAACATCGAATTGATGTTCAACACCGAGATCACCGCGCTCGAGGGCGACGAGGCTTCGCTGCTGCGGCGCATCCGCTGGAAGAGCCGGCTGTCGAGCGATGAAGACTCCGCCGACATCAAGAATCTCTTTTTGTTCGTCGGTGCCGATCCCGCCACCAGCTGGCTCGACGGCTGCGGCGTCACGCTCGATCGCGGCGGCTTCGTCGTGACGGGCGCGCAGTCCGAGCTGAACCAGGGCAAGCTGGTGGCCCCACTGGAGACCTCGGTGCCCGGCGTCTACGCGGTCGGCGACGTCCGCTCCGGCTCGGTCAAGCGCGTCGGCGGCGCCATTGGCGAAGGCGCGCAGGTCGTGGCCTCCCTGCACGGCTATCTCGGCGACGCCGCAAAACCGGCGCTTTAGTCAAGGACAAGACAAGCAGACGGCAAGCGGAATCTCACTTGCCATCTTGCCGTGTCCCACAGACTATCGCCCCGTCGCGAGGCCAATCGCGCGTGGAAGAACAAAAGATTCACAAGGGAGGACTAAATGGCCGAACTCGTCGTGCTCTACAAGACGCCCAAAGACGCCGCCGCCTTCGACAAGCATTATGCCGAGACCCACATTCCGCTCGCGAAGAAACTTCCCGGCCTGAAGAAATACGCCGTCAGCACGGGCGCAGTCGGCTCGCCCGCCGGACCATCGGGCGTCCACCTCGTCGCCATTCTCAGCTTCGACAGCGTGGGCGACATCCAGAAGGCCTTCGGCAGCGAAGCTGGCAAGGCGGCCGCGGGCGACGTGCCGAAATTCGCCAGCGGCGGCGCCGATCTGCTGATCTTCGACACCAAGGAAGTCTGAGCGCGCGCGAAGCGTCTCGCCAAATTCGATTCAACTTTCGTCGAAGACCTGCAAGCTCGTAGCCCGGATTTAGCTTCGCCCCATCCGGGCTACAAACTGCTCTCGTTTGTGACAGCACTGCAAAAAATTCGGTCGTGCGTTTGTCGATTCGCACGACGGCGCATGGCTCCGCACGAGTCTGTGACATCGCGTATGTAGCCATCCGATGAGGACCGTAATATCAATCGCCTGATCTCAATGCAGAGAGTAGGAGAGATGCCGTGGTTCTTGGGTTGAGCCTGCCCGCCTTCACGTTGGTCCATGTCATCATCAGCCTGATCGGCATCGTCGCCGGCCTGGTCGTGATGTTCGGTCTGCTCGGGTCGAAGTCGATGCCGGGCCTCACCGCGATCTTCCTGCTGTTCACGATCCTCACCAGCGTCACCGGCTTCCTGTTTCCGTTCAAGGAGGTGCTGCCCTCGTACATCATCGCCGGCATCTCGCTGGTGCTGCTCGCGATCGCCTGCCTCGCGCTCTACGGAATGAAGCTCAAAGGGGTCTGGCGTCCCGTCTACATCGTGACCGCGATGATCTCGCTCTATTTCAACGTCTTCGTGCTGGTGATCCAGTCGTTCCTGAAGGTGCCGGCGCTCGCCGCGCTCGCGCCTGCCGTGCCGCCGAATCCGCCGGGAGGCCCCGTCTTCGCCGTGGTGCAGGGCATCGTGCTGGTGTTCTTCGTGGTGCTGACCATCGGCGCCTGGCGCCGCTACAAGCCGATGACGTTTGCCTGATCGCACGTTCACGGTCGGTGCGCGGCATCGACCTCGTGACATCGCCCGACCATCTCCGGATTGCCGGCTCGCGTTTTGCGAGCCCCGGATTGATTTTCACTGAAGGAGCCATTCATGCCCACCATCACCACCAAGGACGGCGTCGAGATCTTTTTCAAGGATTGGGGTTCGGGCCAGCCGATCGTGTTCAGCCATGGCTGGCCGCTGTCGGCCGACGACTGGGACACGCAGATGATATTCTTCGCCAATCACGGCTACCGCGTCATCGCTCATGACCGCCGCGGCCACGGCCGCTCCTCGCAGGTCGCCGACGGCCACGACATGGATCACTATGCCGACGATCTCGCGGCGGTGACCGCGCATCTCGACCTCAAGAACGCCATCCATGTCGGCCACTCCACCGGCGGCGGTGAAGTCGTGCACTACATCGCGCGTCACGGTGAGAGCCGGGTGGCGAAGGCTGCGATCCTCTCCGCGGTGCCGCCGCTGATGGTGCAGACGGCGGCCAATCCCGGCGGCCTGCCGAAGAGCGTGTTCGACGATCTCCAGAAGCAGCTCGCCGCCAGCCGCACCGGCTTCTACCGCGACCTCGCTTCCGGTCCTTTCTACGGCTACAACCGTCCCGGCGCAAAGCCGTCGGAAGCGGTGATCCAGAACTGGTGGCGCCAGGGCATGATGGGCGGCGCGAAGGCGCATTACGACGGCATCGTCGCGTTCTCGCAGACCGATTTCACCGAGGACCTGAAGAAGATCAGCGTGCCCGTGCTGGTGATGCACGGCGACGACGACCAGATCGTTCCCTACGCCGATTCCGGCCCGCTGTCGGCCAAGCTGCTGAAGAACGGCACGCTCAAGACCTACAAGGGCTTCCCGCACGGCATGCCGACCACGCACGCCGAAACCATCAACGCGGACCTGCTCGCGTTCTTCAAGGCGTGAGGGACTGATCTCACCCTCCCCTGGAGGGGTCCGGGACGAGCGTAGCTCGCCCGTGGGTCGGCTCACATGGAGCGCAGCGGAATGTGAG
>NZ_JBVVPO010000023.1:0-122460 GCF_055811795.1 Bradyrhizobium sp. MI1.7 | reverse complement strand
GGCGTATTGCTCCGACAAGATGCGTCGCGCGAAGTCGACGGCAGGTTCGGCGAGCTGGCCGAGATCTTCGGCGGCAACGTCGTTGCGCCAGCCTCGCGTCTCGATCCAGTTTCCGAGGCCGATCAGGAACACGGCGCAGCGGCGATCGTCGAGCGCATCATGCGCCTTGCGATAGGCGTCCGACTGGCGCTCGGCCGCAGCCCGGCCCAGCGCATCGAAGCCGGCGACCAACGGACAGGCCTGTGCGATCGTCGGCAAGGTATCGAGCTGGAACACGTCCCAATCACGGGCGGCGGAGAGGTCTTGCGCCAGCCATTTGACCTCCGACCGCAGCGCGTCGAGATTGCTGAGCGTACCGACCGACCTCATCAGGTCGAGCGCCGATCGCAGCCGGCGCAGCGAGACGCGGAGTTGATGCACGCCTTCCGGGTTGCGCCCGTCCTCGGCGGCCGGCAGCGACTGAAGCAGATGGAGGAAGCAGGAGCGCAGGATCGTCGCGAAGGCCTCGTCGAGCGTGACCGACGCATCGAGGCGAAGTTTTCGCGGGCGACGTGCCGGGGGCGGCTCATCGGCGGCAAGATCAAAGCCGCGCGCCGACTTGGTACGGATAGACGGCTTCACCGCACCCTGCTCCGCGAGCCGCAGCGCGACCTCGTAGATCGTGCTGGCGCTGCCGCTCTTCAGCTCAAGCTCGATCTCGCTCACCTGTAGCGTGCGATCGCCAGCCGTCAGCTCGCCTTGATCGAAGGCGATTTCGACCGCGCCGGACGACAAGTCGATCATCCTCGCGTGACGACGGATGTCGGCGGTGAAGACGGCTTCGAGCGGCTGCGTCACGAGGTTGCTACGAAGCTTCTCCGGAATGAAGGGCATCGCCAGAGCGAGATCGGGCGCAAGCGATGACACGCTCGCCTCCCACTCGCCACGGCGCAACGGATCGTCCGCGGCGTCCGTCTTCACCGTCTGCACGAAGCGCGCGCCGCTCTGGCGGACGCGCAGGCTCAGGCCATTGCGCCGAAGCAGGCGCTCGGCCGTGTCGTAATAGACCGACTTGAGATGCTTGCGCGTGCCCTTGTTGCGCGCGTTGGCCGTGATGACCGGCGCGGCGTTGAAATGCGCCATGCGATCGGCATCGACGAGCAGCTTGAGCTCGATCTCACCGGCGGGACGCGCAGCAGTGCCGGACTGGGCTGGCTCCGGTGCAGGCGTCGTGTCTTGCGATGGCGT
Organism: Bradyrhizobium sp. MI1.7; assembly: GCF_055811795.1. Taxonomy (NCBI): domain Bacteria; kingdom Pseudomonadati; phylum Pseudomonadota; class Alphaproteobacteria; order Hyphomicrobiales; family Nitrobacteraceae; genus Bradyrhizobium; species Bradyrhizobium sp. MI1.7. The sequence continues at coordinate 121,233 of NZ_JBVVPO010000023.1, read as the reverse complement.
CTGATCAATCACAGCGCCCTCGACGATCGCATGTTCCGGGTCGGGCTCGGCTGCGTCACGTTGCCTGAGGAAGCCGGCGACGACTTGCGTTCTCTTGTTCCTGTCCTTGAGGATAGGATTCCCATCCGGCGCGCTCATGGTTTTGCGAGCCGGCGTAGCGTCTGATTTCAACATTTCCGGTGACATGACAGTTTGATGACAGAGCGCAGCATATAGCTCGTCAGGCCCGTAAGGAATAGCAACGTTACGTCGCAACGCATCATCGTCCACATGCGCCATGCGCGACGCTAAAGATCGGGCAGGACTGTCATAATTCGTCCGGCGTGACGAATTAAATTGCCGCCGCGTACAGTAAGTGATCGAATTGATAGCGAATCTCGTCGTTCTCGAAACCGAGATGAACGCGTCAGCGAGCTTGACTCATGCTAGCAGAAAAATTCTTTCTGGTTTTGGAGACGCTCAGAAGTCACGCCTCCGATGGTGACAGGCCGGAGATTGTGACAAGCCCCGCGCGGCCTCCTGCGCTCCCGGAGATCGCAAAAGGCTCTCGACCAGGAAAGCCGGTTCCTGACCAGCGAGACTAGAGGCGATTGAATTTCGCGGGCTCACACCTGCCCAGCGCGCATCAATGCGCGAGCCTGTTCTTGTAGATCCTGCCGTCCTTCATGATCACCACAAAATTCTTCGCGGGATCTTCGACCAGCTTGATGTCGTCGAGCGGATTGCCGTCGACCAGCAGGAGATCGGCGAGCGCGCCCTCCTCGACCACGCCGAGCTTGCCGGGATAGGGATTGCGCAGGCCCGACAGGCTCAAGAGTTCAGCGTTGGTCGACGTCGCCATCGTCAGCGCTTCGGCCGGCGTGTACCAGCGCGTCAGTGCGGCCAGCATCGAGCCCTGCTTGTCCGCCAATGCCTTCGAGAACAGGACGTCAGTGCCGAACGCGGTCTTGATCTTGTACTTCTTCGCCAGCGCATAGACGCGGTCGGTGCCGGCAACGACCTGCCGCATCTTGTCCTGCTCCGACGGTCCCAGCGCCGCGGCGCCGGAGATATCAAGGAACGGTTGCGTGCTCAGCCAGACGCCCTTCTCCGCGATCAGCTTCGCGCTCGCCTCATCCATGAGATGTCCGTGCTCGATGCATCTCACGCCGGCTGCGATCGAGCGCTGGATCGCGACCGGCGTATAGGCGTGCGTGGCGACATAGGTGCCCCAATTGTCCGCGGCCTCGACAGCGGCGCGCAGCTCGGGCTCGGTGAAGGTGGAGACATCGAGCGGACTGAAGGGCGATGCGACGCCGCCGCCCGCCGTGAGCTTGACCTGCGACGCGCCTTGCATCAGTTGCTCGCGCGCGCGCACGCGCACCTCGTCCGGGCTGTCGGCGACCAGGCTGCCGCCGATCAGCTCCATGCGGCTGAGCATGCCGCCGATGGTTCGCGGCAGATCGGTGAGCTGGCGGAAATCGCCATGACCGCCGGTGATGGTGATGATGGCGCCGGACGGATAGATGTGCGGACCGGCGACGAGACCCTCGTCGATGGCCCGCTTGAGGCCGAAACTCGGCCCGCCCATGTCGCGTATGGTGGTGAAGCCGCGCATCAGCGTCGCTGTCGCCTCGCTGGCGGCGAGCAGATTGTTGTAGCCGACATCGCCGAGGGCCGCGGCCGGCGTCGGGCGCACCAGCATCGCGTGCCAATGCGCGTCGATCAGTCCCGGCATCAGCACCCGGCCGCCGCCGTCGATCACCTGACCGGTGGCCGCGATATCGGCGGTCGAAATCTTCTCGATCTTCCTGTTCCTGATCAGGACGTTGGACGCGGCCGAGAGCGTGGCATTCTTTCCGTCGAAGATCCGAACGTTGCGGAACAGGACGGCGGAGTCCTGCTGGGCTTGTAAGGGCAACGGGCTGCCGAGGCTTCCAATCGACACAAGCAATGCGGCGGCTCTGAAGAGTCCGGCCGGCGTGGTCCAACCCCACATGTCCAATCTCCACGCAGATCCGGGCGAACGCCAGCCAGCTGACGCCGCGCGATGCAGCTATGGATTGATGCCTGCAAACCGCATCGAGTCAATTTGCAACCACAGGGAGGTTTTGCAAATCAGCCATACGGACGCGAAGAGAAGCGTCCCCATCAAGTTGGATAGGCGAATGGGTAAGTGCACCTGTCGCACTCGCGTCGAACTCAAATTAAAAACGCACTATCGATTTCGACCCGCCAGCAACGGTAGATTGCAACTTTCTCGCTCGGGAGTACGATCCTGCGCGGTCTACGCGATTTGAGCCACTGGGCAGGAGGGGCTTGCGGTCGTCTGTAGAATTCAAATGACGAGGCGTAACATGGTGGCGCAAACGAGTGACGGACGCATCCTGCTGGCCAAGAAGCTCGGCGGGCTCATCGCAATCATCTTGGGATGCCTGCTGACGGCCGTAGGCGTGACGTTCGAATACAGCGGCATGACTTTCGTCGGCGTGTTGTTGCTCGTCCTCGGAGCCGTCCTGCTGGTGCTCAAGATCATGAGGCGAAATCAGGAACGTCCGTTCTGACAGATGGCAGGCGGTCACACGCCCAGCACGTCGGCGAGCCGCAACTCGTCGGCGGCGGGATCCTTCAAGAACAGTTCGGCCTCGATCTCGTCCAGATGCGACAGCATCTGCACGCGCGCAGCCTGCTTGTCGCGCTTGCGGATCGCGGCGACGATGCCGGCGTGATGATCGGTGCCACAGGCCGGCGTGTCGTGGCGGCGGTAGAGCAGGATGATGAGCGAGGAGCGCGCGATCAGCTCTTTCAGGAAGCCGAGATAGATGCTGTGGCCACTCATCTCCGCGACGAGGCGATGAAACTCGCCGGAGAGCCGGACCGAGGCGCGCGCGTCACCGCGCAGCTCCGCCTCGCGCTCCTCGGCGAGATGCTGATGGAGGCGATCGATCCAGGCCGGTGACACCGCATCAATCGCGTGATCGACGATGGTCGGCTCGATCAGGCGGCGCGCCTCGAACACTTCACGGGCATCGCCCGGCGTCGGCCGCGCGACGAAGGCGCCGCGGTTCTTCTCGATGTTGACGATGCCTTCATGCGCAAGCTGCTGGAGCGCCGTGCGGACCAGCGTGCGGCTCGCGCCGTAGATCTCGCCGATCTCGTCCTCGCCGAGCTTCGTACCGGGCAGCAGGCGATGCTCGAGGATCGCGGCGGTCACCCCCTCACTGATACGGCTGACGCGATCGCTCGCATCTGGCGCGTCGGATTTCGGGGGAGTCTTGGCGGCCATCAGTTCGAAGGGTTGGGTGTGAGGGCTCGATCGGCGACGTTCAGCCTTGAATGTTAGTCGACGACCTGTATCCAATCACAGGCAAAAGTTTATACAATCCGCGCCCGTTTTGTGTGCAGCGAGACAGACGGGTGCTGGGACGGCCGAAGGCGGCGGATTCGATCTAACGACCTGACTCTGCTGCACAGTTCTGGAATTCAGCCGGCCAAGGGCGGTTGGCACGGACCTTGCGGAGAGACGGGAGCATCGCCCCTCCCTTGGACACGCCATGGCCACTCCCGCCGCTCTCGAACTGGTCGCCGTCACCAAGCGCTACGACACGACGCTGGCGGTCGACACCGTCAATTTGAAGATCCCGGCCGGGACCTATTGCTGCCTGCTCGGCCCCTCCGGCTGCGGCAAGACCTCGACCTTGCGGATGATCGCGGGCCATGAGGCGGTCAGCAAAGGCGACATCATTCTCGGTGCGCAGAACGTGACCGACCTCGAGCCCGCCAAGCGCGGCACGGCGATGATGTTCCAGTCCTACGCGCTGTTTCCGCATCTGACCGTGCTCGACAATGTGGCGTTTGCGCTCAAAATGCGAGGCGTCGACCGCGCGACCAGGCACAGGCGCGCCGGCGAATTGCTCGAGCTGGTGGCGATGACACCCTATGCGGGCCGGCTCCCGGCCCAACTCTCCGGCGGCCAGCAGCAGCGCGTGGCGCTGGCTCGCGCACTGATCACCGAGCCGCAGATCCTGCTGCTCGACGAGCCGCTCTCCGCGCTCGATCCGTTCCTGCGGGTGAGGATGCGCGGCGAGTTGAAGCGCCTTCAGCGCGAGCTCGGCATCAGCTTCATCCAGGTCACCCACGGCCAGGAAGAAGCGATGGCGCTCGCCGACCACATCGTGGTGATGAACCAGGGCAGGATCGAACAGCAAGGCACCGCGCGCGAGATCTTCCACCGCCCCCGCACTGAATTCGTGGCGCGCTTCATCGGCGGCCACAACGTCCTCAGCGACGCCGGAAACCTCATCGCCGTGCGCGCCGATCAGCTCGGCATCGCGCCGTTCGCCGAGGGCGCGTTCGGCGCGCCGGCGCTGCTGACCCAGACCGAGTACCAGGGCTCCTACATCGCCGTCTCGCTCACGCTCGACGACGGCACCGCCCTGTTCTCCCACCTCCCCGAGGCCGCCTTCGACGTCCACCCGTTCCGTCCGGGCGATCGCGTGCTGGCCACCTGGGATCCTGCCAAGGCGCAACGCCTGCAATAGCGCCGATCGATCACTGGAATGCGCAACAGAGGAGTGACTGATATGACCGAGACCACCAGGACGAAGGGCGTCAGCCGCCGCACGCTGCTCAAGGGCACCGCAGGTCTCGCGGGCCTCGCCGCCGGCTCCGGCGCCATCACCGGCTTCCCCTATGTGAAATCGGCCGATGCGAAGGTGCTGCGCTATCTCGGCACCGCCGTGAACGAGGGCGACGACATCTCCAAGCAGTGCCTCAAGGACACCGGCATCAAGATCGAATACATCACCGCGACCACCGACGACGTCACCAAGCGCGTGATGACCCAGCCCAACTCCTTCGATGTGCTCGACACCGAATATTTCTCGCTGAAGAAGATCGTGCCGTCGGGCAACATCCTTGCCCTCGATGCCAAGAAGATCAAGGAATTCGACAACATCACGCCGGTCTTCACCAAGGGCGAGACGCCCGGCGGCAAGAAGATCGGCGGCCAGGGCACGGCGCCCTGGAAGGTGCTTTATCTCGAAGGCAAGGACTCCAAGAAGTTCGCGACGTCGGCGACCGAGTTCGTCACGCTGATCCCGACCGTCTACAACGCCGACACGCTCGGCATTCGTCCCGACCTGATCAAGCGCCCGATCAGCTCGTGGTCCGAGCTGCTCAATCCCGAATTCAAGGGCAAGGCCTCGATCCTCAACATCCCCTCGATCGGCATCATGGATGCCGCGATGGTCGTGGAAGCCACCGGCAAGTACAAATATGCCGACAAGGGCAACATGACCAAGGAAGAGATCGATCTCACCATGAAGGTGATGACCGAAGCCAAGAAGGCGGGGCAATTCCGCGCCTTCTGGAAAGATTTCAACGAAAGCGTCAACCTGATGGCTTCAGGCGAAACGGTGATCCAGTCGATGTGGTCGCCGGCCGTGACGAAGGTGCGCTCGATGGGCATCCCCTGCACCTTCCAGCCGCTCAAGGAAGGCTATCGCTCCTGGGCCTCGGGCTTCTGCGTCTCCAAGGGCGTGTCGGGTGCGAAGCTCGAATGGGCCTATGAGTTCGTGAACTGGTTCCTGTCCGGTTATGCCGGCGCCTATCTCAACCGCCAGGGCTACTACTCCGCCGTGCTCTCGACCGCGAAGGCGCACATGGAGCCGTACGAGTGGGCGTACTGGATGGAAGGCAAGCCGGCCGAGAAGGACATCAAGGCACCCGACGGCTCGCTGCTCGAGAAGGCCGGCGCGGTGCGCGACGGCGGCTCCTACGAGGACCGCATGGGCGGCGTCGCCTGCTGGAACGCCGTGATGGACGAGAACGACTACATGGTCCGCAAGTGGAACGAGTTCATCGCGGCCTAACGTGATGGACACGTCAGAGGACATCCTGCAACAGGCGTCCCCGGGATTGATCCCGGGGTCGGGCACGGCGCGCGCCGCGAAAGCGACGCGCCTGTCGCCGTCCTTCATCTCCTGGCTCCAGGCCGGGCCGATGATGCTGGTGTTTCTCGCCTTCTTCCTGATCCCGCTGGTCTTCGTCGTCATCGTCTCGTTCTGGGACTACAACGAATACCAGCTGCTGCCGGCCTTCTCCGGCCGCGGCTACACCGACACGTTCGAGGGCTGCATCGCGCAGCTCCCCGATCTCTGCACCATCGCCAAGACCTATCTGAAGACGCTGAAGCTGTGCTTCCTGGTCTGGGTCATCACGCTCTTCATCGGCTTCTGGGTCGCCTACTTCCTCGCCTTCCACGTCAAGTCCAAGACCTGGCAGATGGGATTGTCGCTGCTCTGCACGATCCCGTTCTGGACCTCCAACGTGATCCGCATGATCGCCTGGATCCCGCTGCTCGGGCGCAATGGCCTGGTGAACTCCGGACTGGTCAAGAGCGGATTGATCAACCACCCGCTGGAATGGCTGCTGTTCTCTGAATTCTCCGTGGTGCTGGCGCTGGTCCACCTCTTCACCTTCTTCATGGTGGTGCCGATCTTCAATTCGATGATCCGCATCGACAAGTCGCTGATCGAGGCCGCCTATGACGCCGGCGCCACCGGTTTCCAGACGCTGGTCAACGTCATCATTCCGCTCTCCAAGCCCGGCATCGTGATCGGCTCGATCTTCGTCATCACCATCGTGATGGGCGATTTCATCACCATCGGCGTGATGGGCGGCCAGCAGATCGCCGCCGCCGGCAAGATCATCGAGACGCGGGTGAACGCGTTGCAATTCCCGGCTGCCGCCGCGAACGCCGTGATCCTGCTCATCATCACCTTCCTGATCATCACCATGATGTCGCGCATCGTCGACATCAAGAAGGAGCTCTAGAGCATGAAGGAAGGACGCCCGCGCTCGTTCTACGTGCTCGCGATCTTCTTCGCGGCCTATGTGGTGTTTCTCTACGGTCCGATGATCGCGATCTACGTCCTCTCGTTCCAGGGGCCGCAGGGCGGCCTCACTTTCCCGATGAACGGCGTGTCGACCTTCTGGATCGCAAAACTGTTCCAGGGCACCGGCATCGTCGATCTCGGCGCGGCCTTCCGCCGCTCGCTGCTGCTTGGCCTGATCGTGATGGTCGTGACCGTCGTGCTGTCGGTCGCCGCCGGCATGGCCTTCCGCCGCAAGTTCAAGGCGCAGGGCATCTTGTTTTACTCGGCGATCGCGAGCCTCATCGTTCCCTCGATCATCACCTCACTCGGCATCTCGCTTGAATTCCGCATCATCGACGACCTGATCAAGGCGCACTGGAACGAGAATTTCGAGACCTCGATGGGCCTGTTGACCTCGGGCCTCGGTGCGCACCTGACCTGGACGCTGCCGTTCGGCCTGCTCATCATGTTCGCGATCTTCAACCGCTTTGATCCCAGGCTCGAGGAAGCCGCGCGCGATCTTGGCGCGACGCCGTGGCAGGCCTTCCGTCATGTCGTGCTGCCGATCATTCTGCCCTCCGTGATCGGCATCGGCCTGTTCGGCTTCACGCTGTCCTGGGACGAACTCGCCCGCTCCAGCCAGGCGATCGGGGCGGTGAACACGCTGCCGCTCGATCTCCAGGGCCTCACCACCACCGTGACGAACCCCGACATCTATGCACTCGGCACCGTGATCTCGGCGGTGTCGTTCACCGTGATCGCCCTTGCACTCGGCACCATCCACATGCTCAACAAACGGCAGGCGGCCAAGGGCTCGGATGCCGGCCAAGGGCTTGTCTGACAAGGGGCTTGTCTGAACTGATGCGGCTGCACGTCGTCAATCCCAACACCACCGCGTCGATGACGGCGAAGATCGCCGCTGCGGCACGCAGCGTCGCCCTGCCCGACACTTTGATCGATGCGCGCCAGCCCGCGATGGGCCCGGTCTCGATCGAGGGCTTTTACGACGAAGCCTTCGCCGTGCCCGGCATGCTCGGCTGCATCCGCGACGCCGACCGCGACGGCGCCGACGCCCACATCATCGCCTGCTTCGACGACACCGGCCTCGACGCCGCGCGTGCCGCCGCGAAAGCGCCGGTGATCGGCATCGGGGAAGCCGGCTTCCACATGGCGAGCCTGATCGCGGCGCGTTTTGCCGTGGTGACGACCCTCGGTGTCTCGATCGTGCCGATCGAGCATAATTTGCGGAAATACGGTCTCGCCGAGCGCTGCGCTCGCGTCCGCGCCGCCGAGGTCCCGGTGCTCGCGCTCGAGGAGCGCAATGCTGATGCTCTCGGCAAGATCTCCGCGGAGATCACCGCCGCGGTCCGCGACGATCGGGCGGAAGCCATCGTGCTCGGCTGCGCCGGCATGGCTGACCTCGCCGCCGAACTCGCCGCCACACATGGCCTGCCCGTGGTCGACGGCGTCGTAGCGGCGGTCACGCTGGCAGAATCACTGGTGCGGCTGGGACTGAAAACCTCCCGACTCGGGCCCTATGCGGCGCCGCGCTCGAAGACCTATTCCGGACCGTTTTCGCCGTTCCAGCCTTGATCCCGGCTCTTTTCGAGGACCTTGAGGGGTCCCAAGACCAGCTGATTGCTGGTTTTTTCCCGTTAGCCTCTTTTTGGTCCCATTTGTTGCCGAATGGTAACACTTTCGGGACGTCCCGGCGACCTCTGGTTGCCGCACTTCGCCACTCACCAAGTTTCAATTTGGGTTTTGTCAGCGATGATCGATCTCGCCCAGGACAGGCCGTCCAATCCCCTCCTTCGCCTTGGCGCCCAGCCGATCGCGCTGACCGCCGCAGCCCTCCTGCTCCTCATCGCGGGCGTGAGCTCGATCGCGATCTGGCGCGCCTATACCGGCGCAACTCCCGAGACCGACCGGGTGGTGGCGTCGCGGCAGCTCCAGGCCCGCACGGCCCAGGCCTCCGAGCAACTCGTCGAGAAGACCAAGGGTCTCGAGGCGACCCAGCAGGAATCGATCGACCAGCTCCAGGTCGTGCAGGACCAGCTCCAGACGGTGAAGAAGCTGCTCGCATTCCAGCAGGCCGACACCAAGCGACTGTCCGAGCAGGTCACGACGCTGAACGAGTCCATCGACAGCCTTCGGCAGTCCTTTGCCAGCGCCCGGGCCACGGAGGCGGAGACACCCTCGGTTACCCGCAGGAAACCGTCGCGCCGTGTCCACGCCAGCGCCCGCAAGCGCTCGCGCGGCTAGCCGGGTCAGGGTCCGCGACTTAAATTTTTCCACATGTGAACTGGATCACATTCCCCCGTATGATTCCGCGCCATGCTCGCGGTTACCGGATGGCGTGAGCCGATTTCAATGTCCGGGGCTGGCAAGGTCGTTGACGGTATACTGCGTCAACGGCCTTGTTCTTTAGTGGGTCCAGTCTTTTGGCAGATCTGGCTTCCTAGTCTGGCTGAGCCTCGTGGCCACTATTCGCAGACATCCACGCGGCGGACACGCCAGCCCGACGGCGTCATGACACGCTTCCGCGCGACATAGCAGCCGCCATAACCGCCATCGTCGTAGCCGGTACCAGAGTAATAGGGATCGCCGTAATAGGGGTAGCCGTAGCCGTAATAGCCGCCATAGTAGCTGGCGCCGGCGAGACCTGCCCCGATCGCCACTCCGGGCCAGAAGCCGCCGCCACGCCAGTGACCGCCATGGCCCCAACCGCCACCATGGCCCCAGCCGCCGCCGCCATGACCGAAACCGCCCCGCGCCTCAGCCGCCTGCGGCGCCGACAAGCCGACTGCCGCGACGGCCAGCGCCGCCATCATCATCTTGCGTAACATCACTCGATCCTCCGCGTGGAGACGTTCCACGCTCAAAGCGGGACCAAGCTAACGTCACCCGCGCCTTCCTGACAGCCTCACTGTCTCACTTCCGCGCGAGCATCAGCAGCCGCGATCGAAGCATGTGAATCCGGAGGAAGCTGACGCGCTGCGCGCGCGGACCGCTATGCGGCGGCCGCCATCTTCTCGGCGGCCCACGGCTATTTTCAGCCGATCCGCTTCAGGCCTTTCTTGAAGCGCGGGCCGTTGGCCACGTAGAACCTCGCCGCACTCCCCATCTTCTGCACCTGGGCGTCGTCGAGCGTGCGGATCACGCGCGCGGGTGAGCCGATGATCAAGGAGCGTTCGGGAAATTCCTTGCCCTCGGTGATGACCGAGCCCGCGCCGACGATGCTGTTGCGGCCGATCTTCGCGCCATTCATCACGATCGAGCCCATTCCGACGAGCGCACCCTCCTCGATCGTGCAGCCGTGCAGGATGACGTTGTGGCCGACGGTGCAATTCTTGCCGATGACCATGGGGAAGCCGAGGTCGGTGTGGCAGGTCGAGCCATCCTGCACATTGGCGCCATCGCCGATCTCGATCCATTCATTGTCGCCGCGCAGCACGGCGCCGAACCAGACGCTCGCACCCGGCTTCAGGCGCACGCGGCCGATCACGGTCGCGGTCTCGGCGATGAAGTAATTCCCGTCGGCGGGAAGATCGGGTGCCTGTCCGTCGAGCTCGTAGATCGCCATGGGGTTCTCCTGTCGCGTCGACCCCAGCCATAGCGAAACGGCGACGCGGAGGCAAAGGGCCGCCGCGCCACGCAGCTCTGTCAGACCAGAACGCCGGCGGCGCGTAGCGTCATCAGGAAGAAGGTGCCGCTCATCATGCTCCAGAAGCCGGCGATGACGGTCGCCATCATCACGAATTCGACGCGGCGGCTTTCCACCCGCATGCCGCGCAGCGTGTTGCGCATGATGATGAAGGGCGCCGCGAACACCAGGAACGGAACCGCGGCAAACGTCTTCGGCGCCACGCCGTCCTGCAACAGGCCGAAGCCCGCCGGCCGCTGCGCAAACGCCTGGTATCCGTTCACGAGCGCGCCCGCGAGCGCGAAACCGATGCAGATCGAGAACAGAGAATTGAAGGCTTCAGGTGTCATCGGAACGGTCCGCCCTTACGCAACGCCGGAGCCTTCCTGTGACAAAGAGTGCCGGTTAACGCTACATTATCCTTAAGGGAAGGTTAACAGCGGGGGCCGATCCGCGCAGGGCCCTCCCCCGTCCCGGCGGCCGGGAACGCTCCGCGAATTCGCCGCCGCATGGCATATTCGCCGCTGATTCGTCGGCCACCGGCCGACTTCCCGGTTCGACTTGCGCAAGCTCATGACGATGTTTTCGGCAGCTCCCCTTAGGTCCTCCAGGACGCACCCTCGGGCGCATGTCGTCCCGATCGTGCTCGGCGGCATTGCGGCGCTGGGCGCGGTGGCGCTCGTCGCCTATTTGCTGTGGCCGACCTGGGGCTCGGGCGGCGCAAATGCGCCGGACCGGCTGCCGGTGAGCGTCGGCGGCACGCTGTTCAACGTTCCCACGACCGCGATCAGGATGAAGATCCAGCGGCACTCCGGGCCGCAGGAGCGCATCGATCTCGACTTCCTCTACCCTTCGCTTGAGCCGCCGGGCGCGCCGAAACATGTCACCGCCGACACCGTGGAAGAGGCGATGCAACCGATCGACCGTGTCTTCCTGTCGATATCGGCGCATCACGATGCGCTGGCGCCGGAGCAGCGAACGGCCACGATCTATCCGCGCTATCTCGACCAGGCCGCGACCAGTGCGGCGGACGGCCTGACGATGCGGATGTTCCGCGCCGACACGCCCTATGGCAGCGAGGACTTCTATTCCGCCGCAAGCCCCGCGCTGACCGCACGCTGCACGCGCGATGCCGCCACGCCGGGCATGTGCCTTTCCGAACGCCGTGTCGACGGCGCCGATCTCACCTTCCGTTTTCCGCGGAGCTGGCTGTCGCAATGGCGCGATGTCGCGGAAGCGCTGGACCGGCTGTCAGCGCAATTGCGCGGACCGAAGGGCTGACCCCCGATCGCTTTGCGCCGCATTGACCGGCTGATAGGCTCGTCGCCAACAACATCAAGCGCGGTGATCGACGTGACCGATGCAGCAGCAAACCTGCCTCCGGGCGCCCAATTGTTGGGGCGCGAATGGCTCGGCTTTGACGAGGGCGGGCGGGCCTTGATCCGCTTTCAGGCGCAGCTCGCATTCACCAACAGGCACGGCACGATGCAGGGCGGCTTCCTCGCGGCGATGCTGGACTCCGCCACCGGGATTGGCGCGCTGGCAGCGCTGTCTCCCGACCTGACAGTGGTCACCAGAAGTCTGGATACGCGTTTCCTGAAGCCTGCAGCGGTCGGAGCCATCACGGCACGCGCGCGCGTTGTCGAACGGACGGATCGCGATATGGTCGTGCAGGCCGAGCTCGTCGATGCGAACGGCATCACTGTCGCTGATGCCACGGCGCGGCTGCGCATTCTCGCGAAGAAATAGAACTACGGAACCGCGGAGTTAACGTTCGTCATTGCGAGCAGAGCGAAGCAATCCAGAATCCCTCCGCGGAAAGATCCTGGATTGCTTCGCTTCGCTCGCAATGACGGAGAGAGAAACTATTCCTGATCGACGAGATCGTCCTCGAGGATCGCCATCTGGAATTGGAACGAGCGATCATCATCCTCGTCATCGACGAAGAGCACGCCGATGAACTCCTCGCCGATATAGACCTCGGCGGAATCATCCTTCTTCGGCCGCGGCACGACGCGGATCTTGGGATTGCCGAATACGCGCTTCAGATACGCGTCGAGCTTCCTTACTTCCTTGACGTCCACGGCAAGTCTCCAATCGAAATCTGGGTTGGCGGGGTTTTAGGACGAGACGCGACGAACCGCCAGCATGAATTGCCAAAGAATTTGGGGACGAGCGGGGCCGGAGAATCCGGCCCTTTTCTCTCGCTCAAAGTCCCATCGCGTTGATCATCTGATCCATGGTGCGCGACGGCTCGGCGCAGCCGGCCTCACCGACGATCTTGGCGGGCACACCGGCAACCGTGACGTTGTGCGGCACCGGCTTGACCACGACCGAGCCGGCGGCGATGCGCGCGCAATGACCGATCTCGATGTTGCCGAGGATCTTTGCGCCGGCGCCGATCAGGACGCCGTGACGGATCTTCGGATGGCGGTCCTCGTTCTCCTTGCCGGTGCCGCCGAGCGTGACGCCGTGCAGGATCGAGACGTCATCCTCGATCACCGCGGTCTCACCGCAGACGAAGCCGGTGGCGTGGTCGAGGAAGATGCCGCGGCCGATGCGCGCGGCGGGATTGATGTCGGTCTGGAACACCGCAGACGCGCGGCTCTGGAGATAATACGCAAAGTCCTTGCGGCCCTTCAGATAGAGCCAGTGCGCGAGGCGATGGGTCTGGATGGCGTGAAAGCCCTTGAAGTAGAGCAAGGGGTCGATGAAGCGCGACGTAGCGGGATCGCGGTCGTAGACGGCGACGAGGTCGGCGCGGAAGGCGTTGCCGAGATCGGGAGCCTCGCGCAGCGCCTCGTCATAGGTCTGGCGAACGAGATCACCCGACAGCGCGGAATGATCGAGCCGGTCGGCGAGACGATGGATCACCGAATCTTCCAGGCGACTGTGATGCAGCACCGTCGAGTAGATGAAGGTCGCAAGCTCCGGCTCGCGATGGACGATGTCCTCCGCCTCGCCGCGGATCCGATCCCAGATCGGATCGAGCGTTGCGAGCTTTCCTCCCGGACTGACCTGATGCACTGCCATAGGATCTGCTCTTTCGAATTGGCTCATTTTGCTGGCTCTATACCACAGTCTACCCGACGAAGTCCCGACGGGCTTGCCTGAGAGTGAACAGTGAGTTGCTCCGCGAAAGCACGACAACGCCCTGAAACACAACAGTTTCTTCTGACGCCCCCAGGCGGCGAGGTCGGCTCAAAATGGTCAGGGTTTTGCCAAATTCAAGCCGGGCAGCGTCAAACTATTGGTGAATTCCGCCTCGACCGCTATTGCCGGCATGGTCGGGGAACACGACGGAGCGGATTTGAGCATCACCACCGATCAATTGCGCGCGGGCGCCGCGGGCTCGCTTTGGCTGCGGCTGGCGGCGGTGGGACTGCCCCTCCTCTTGATCGCACCGGCGTTCTGGAACGGCTATCCGCTGTTGCAATGGGATACCGGCGGCTATCTGGCGCGCTGGTACGAGGGCTATCTGGTCCCGAGCCGCTCCACCGTGTTCGGCCTCTATCTGCACTACGGCGAGACTTTCGGCTTCTGGGTCAATCTCGCGGTCCAGTCGCTGGCGACACTGTGGCTGTTGCAACTGACGCTGCGCGTACTCGGGTTGATGCAGACGTCTCGTTTCGTCGCGATCAGCCTCTGCCTGATCCTGTCGACCGCGCTGCCCTGGCTCGCGAGCATGCTGCTCACGGACATCTTTGCGGGGCTCTCGATCCTGTCCCTGTTCTTGCTGGTCGTCGGCGCGAGCCGGACATCGAGCCTCGAAAAGATCTCGCTGTTCGTCTTCACCGCGTTTGCCGCCGCAACCCACAGCGCCACACTCGGCGTGCTGTTCGGGCTCTGCGCCGCCGGCTGGATGGTGCGGCCGTTCCTCGGCGCGCGCCTGCCGCTCGCCGGATTGGCGCAGGCAAGCCTCACCATCGTCGCGGGCGGCCTGATGCTGGTGTCGGCAAACCACGCGCTGTCGGGCAAATGGGCCTGGACGCCCGGCGGCTATGGCGTCGCTTTCGGACGCATGATGCAGGACGGTATCGTCGCGCGCTTCCTGAGCGATCATTGCCCGCGCGAGCACTACAAGCTCTGTCCCTATCGCAACCAATTGCCGGCGACCGCCGACGAGTTCCTGTGGGGCAAGAGCATGTTCAACACGCTCGGCCGCTTCGAAGGCATGAACGACGAGATGGGCTATATCGTCGTGCATTCGCTCGCCGACTATCCGGCGTGGCAGGCCGGCGCGGCGTTGCGGGCGATGGGCCAGCAATTGCTGCATGTGGCCACCGGCGAAGGCGCCAGTGTCTGGATCGGGCACACCTACGGCATCATCGAGCGCTACATCCCGGCGCAAGTCGCGCCGATGCGCGCGGCGCGGCAGCAGAATCACGGCCTCGATTTCGATCACGTCAACTGGCTGCACGTTCCCGTCGCGCTGGCCTCGATGCTGGCGCTGGTCGGGTTGCTCGCGCATGCGCTGGCAAGCCGCCGGCTCGACGATCTGACGCTGCTGGCGGCAACCGTCACGCTGGCGCTGCTCGGCAACGCCTTCATCTGCGGCGTGATCTCGGGTCCGCACGACCGCTACGGCGCACGGATGGTGTGGGTCGCGACCTTCGTGGTCCTGATGGCGCTGGCGCGTCGTTTCGGTGACGACCAACCTGACGACGAGACCTCAGCCGCGGCGTGACAGGAAATCGAGCACGCCGGTCTTGTAGACCTTGTCGCCGACCGCGCGCATGTGGTCGCGATTGGGGATGTCGAGCACTTCCGATCCCGGGATGATGGCGCCGAGCGCGCTGGCGGATCCTGCGACGTCGTCGGCGCTGCCGACCGCGATCAGCACGGGCACGTCGATGCGCGCGGCCTCTTCCTTCGTCATGAGGTCGCGGGTGCCGCGCAGGCAGGCGGCGAGCGCACGACGGTCGGAACGGGTCTGATCGGCGAAGGCGCGAAACGTGCGGCCGACGGGATCGGTGACGTCGTCGAGCGTGGGCGCCTCCAGCGCCTTCGCGACGTTCTCGCCGGGCCCGGTGCCCTCGATCAGGCCGCCGATGCCGATGCCGCCGAGGATCGCCGAGCGCAGGCGCTGCGACTCGTTGAGGGAGAGCCAGGCCGTCATCCGCCCGCCCATCGAATAGCCCATCATGTCCGCCTGCGGAATCGCGAGATGATCCATCAGCGCGAGCACGTCGCCGGCCATGGTCGGGATCGAGTACTGCGTGGGATCGTAGAGCTTTGCGCTTTCGCCATGGCCGCGATTGTCCAGCGCGATGACACGGCGGCCGTTCTTGCGCAGTTCCGAGACCCAGGTCGGATAGACCCAGTTCACGTTCTTGCTCGAGGCAAAGCCGTGCACCAGGATGATCGGATCGCCCTCGCCTTCGTCGAGATAGGCAATTTCAACGGCGCCGTTGTGAAAGCTCGGCATCAGCAGTTCCGGAAGTCGTTGTGGGGGAGAGATCGATCTTAGGCGGTAAGCGCCGCGTCCGCCAGAGCGGATTGGGCCGCCATCTGCGCCCGGCGGAGCCGGCGCGCCCTTCTGCGATCGCACCAGGCCTGGGTCAGGCGCTCCGTCGCCGCCTTGATCGAGGACAGCAGGCCGAACAGCGTCAGTGCCGCGCCGAACAGCCAGAGCGCCAGATCGAACATGCCGCCGACGAGCAGCAGGGCGCCGCGGCCGAGCAGCTTCATGATCGCGCGGGTCTTGCCGCCCTGCGCTTCCGCCAGCCGGGCCGCGCGCGCGACGTCCTTCGGGCCTTCGGCGATGCGCAGCGTGTCCATGGCGCCGCGCGTGCCGGTCCTTTCGGCAACGCGGGTGACGTCCTTGCCGAGCCGGACCAGCGCACCGGCCTTCTCGGCGCGGAACGCGGCCTTGATCGCGCTCGCGGTCTCGCCGGGGCGGAACACCGAACCCTTGGCGACGGCGTTCTGGAGCATTGGCGTATCGACCACCTCACGCGCCGACCGGCCGGCCCATGCGGCAAGTCCCTCGCCGAGCCGTCCGACCTTGCGGGCATCCTTCACCAGCGTCAGTCCAGCGCGCACGGGCGCGGCGCCGCCGACCGACACGTAGGTCACCGCCGTCACCGCAAGGCCGGCGGTCGCAAGGCCGAGCACCAGGCGATCGGTGTCCTCGCCCATGGCGAGGTGCTTGCCCTCGCGCACGACGTCCCTGATGTCGCCGATCACGAAGAGATCGCCGACGACGGTTCCGGACAGGCTCGCGACATCGTCGGCGTTGCCGGTGACGAGGCCGGTGGCGAACCGTTTGGCGAAATGCCGCGTGGAATTTTCTTCCTTGACCGCATCGCTCACGCGGTTGAGGAGGTCGTCGGGCAGCGCGACGTTGCGTTCACGCGCCAGCGCGACAAAACTGTCGGCGAGATCAGCGTCGCCGGCGGCGAGCGCGGTCTCGATATTGTCCTGAACCAGGCGGTCGTTCTGCCGCAGCAGCGCATCGAGCTTGAGCTCGGAGAGCGCCGCCGGATCGTCCTGGGCAGAGAGGAGCGCGCCGGCCTCGCGGGCATGCGGCGCTACCTGCGCGAGCATGAAGCTGCATGCTGCAATACCGGTCAACGCCGTGCTGATTCGCAGCCACTTCATGCCAAGAGTCATACCAAGAGCCTGGACGATCCCGAGATCATTGCGCCTGACGGTTCGTCTTTCGTCGCAATTCCGCTTGTCCAAAGACATAGTATGCCAAAATTGCGACACAACGTCCCCGACGAAAGAAGGGCTTCTCTCAGGCCGCAAGATTGTGTCGAATTTGCATGAGCAAATGAGCATGGGGCGATTGCGAACCTTTCGGTTCCGCTGGACTAGCAATCATCTGCACCCAACAGTATGGTCCGCGGCGCCTCAAAGATGCCGCGTCAGTGTTTGATTGTGTCTGCCGCCATTGCCACTCCAGGATGAACTACGATGTCCGACCATGTCGTCCCGCACTTCCATAACGATGCCGGTGTCCCCGTCATCGAGATCGGCTCGCAAGAGTTCATGTGCGTCGGCGCCAATCCTCCGTTCGATCATCCGCACGTCTTCCTGGACCTCGGCAACGACAACGAGATCATCTGCCCCTATTGCTCGACGCTGTACCGTTTCGCCGCCGACCTGAAGCCGGGCGAAGCCCGTCCGCCGGAATGCGTGCTGAAGGACAAGGTGGCCTGACCGCCTCTCACGGTCAGGGGTGGCGCTCTCCCGAACGATTGTCATCGCCGGTGCCGGCATAGGTGGACTGACGGCCGCGCTTGCGCTCGCAGCCCGTGGCTTCCGCATCGTCGTGCTGGAAAAGGCCGAGCGGCTCGAGGAAGTCGGCGCCGGCCTGCAACTCTCCCCCAACGCCAGCCGCGTGCTGGTCGAGCTCGGCCTCACCGAGCGGCTCAAGCGAAGCGCCGTCACGCCTGAGGCGCTCTGCGTCATGAGCGCGCGGGCCGGCGGCGAACTGCTGCGCATGCCGCTCGGCGAAGCCGCTTCCGCGCGGGCCGGCGCACCCTATTGGGTGGTGCATCGCGCCGACCTGCAATCCGCGCTGGCCGGTGCGGTCTCCGACCATCCCGATATCGATCTGAAGTTAGGTGCGACCTTCGAGGATGTGGCGCCCCACGCCAAGGGGCTGACGGTCGTCCATCGCAGCGGCACGATACGCCGCAGCGATCTGGCCAGCGCACTGATCGGCGCCGACGGTATCTGGTCGACGGTACGCCAGCATCTGTTTCCCGAGGTGCAGCCGCGCTTCTCCGGCCTGATCGCCTGGCGCGGCACGCTCGATGCCACGCAACTGCCGAAGGATTTTACCGCGCGGCGGGTGCAGCTCTGGATGGGTCCGAACGCCCATCTCGTCGCTTATCCGATCGCCGGCGGACGCCAGATCAACGTGGTCGCGGTGCTACCGGGGACCTGGAACAGGCCCGGCTGGAGCACGCCGGGCGACCCGTTCGAGGTGATGGACGCCTTCGCGGCACCGCGTTGGCCATCGGCGGCCAGGATGATGCTCACTGCCGTCGACAATTGGCGCAAATGGGCGCTGTTCGGCGTGCCCGACGGCTGCCCCTGGAGCCAAGGACCGGTCGGCCTGCTCGGTGACGCCGTGCATGCGATGCTGCCATTCGCCGCCCAGGGCGCCGGCATGGCGATCGAGGATGCCGCCGTGCTCGCCCGGCATCTGAGCCTCGAGGCTGCCGAGAGCGCGGCCGGCATCACGGCGGCGCTCAAGCAATATGGCCGCGCGCGGCAGGCGCGGGTGCGGCAGGTGCAGCGGACGGCGCGGCGGCAGGGCCGCATCTATCATCTCGGTGGGCCGTTCGCGATCGCGCGCGATGTTGCGATCCGCGCGCTCGGCCCGGAGCGCATGCTGGCGCGGCAGGACTGGATCTACGGCTGGCGGCCGTGAGGCGGGCGCAATCGTGTCAACTCAGCGAACGGCGCTACCGGATTTCGGGGCGGGCTTGATGTCCGGCCGCTGCGGAGCAGAGGCCGCCGGCGCCGCACCGGGCGGCGTTTCCCGGCACCTATTGCGGCGCCAGGCCTCCTCGGCAAGTTGCGACTGCCCGCGCACCGCGATGTAGTCGTTGCGATAGGCGAGCTCGGACACAACCGCACCTCCCGCCCCGGTCTCAGCCTTCTCCATCAGCTTCTGCAACTGCTCGGTGCGGCTGGCGATCCCCTTGCGCTCGGCCTCGAGCTGCTTGCAGTCGTACAATTCGTACTTGCCCGGATCGGCAAAGGCCGGTGCGATTGTCTCGCTCATGCCGGCGCAGCCGGACAGCGCCGCGCCCGCCACGAGCAGCGCCAGAAATGCGCCCGAGTCGCGCAGGCGAGAGAAAAACGAAGCAGCCATGCCGGATAAATAGTCCCCGTGGATTGAGAATGCCTAAAGCAACAACAGATGTCCGGATTGAGGCTTTGCCTTGCGCAGCCGGCTCGCTTAAGGAAGAACCGCCCATCCGGCCCGCGAAACGCGCCAATTCCAGACGGCCGGAGGTGGACTTAACTAGTTGATCTCGTTGGATCAAGCGGGCATGGCGGAATTGGTAGACGCAAGGGACTTAAAATCCCTCGGCGCGCAAGCGCTGTGCCGGTTCGACCCCGGCTGCCCGCACCATCGGAGCTGACGGGGCGAGCCTCCGCCCAAAGGCGGACGGAAGACCGATGCAGTCACGAACCGGCTGGAGCCCGCGCGGGGCAAGGCGCCGTCCTTTTCCGGCGGACACCGCGGCATGCGTTATGACTGCGCGCCTTCCGTCTCCAGGCGCTTCGGTTCGGCGCGAAAGTCGAGCAGCAGGATCCAGAAACTTGTCAGCGCAATGATGAGGAGGATGAAGCTGCCCTCGAATGCCGTGCCCAGAATCGAGATCAGTGCCGGAAAGGCGAGGCCGGCGGCGAGGAACGCGGCAAGTGCCAGGGCCGGAAGATCGACGACGAGGATCGCGGCATAAAGCGCGAGCTCGAAGAAGGCATATTCCTTGAGGCGCGGCGAGCTGAGATAGAGCGCAAACATCGCGAACACCGTGATGCGCATGGCGACGCGGGGATGATCCATCAGCCAGCGATCCAGTCGCGCAAGAACTGATCCGCCTTCCTGCGCCGGCCGGCTCTTGACCACGCGCAGGATGGACAAGGCGAACGGCACCAGCACGAGCGCGAGTGCTGCGAATGCATAGGTCGCGAACGTCGCCGCCTTGTTGTCACCGAGGCCGGCATGATCCATAAGGTCGCGCGCCGCCAGCAGCAGCGACGGATTGATCTCGAAGAGATCGACGAGATGCTGGTCGGGGATCTTTCCGCCCATCGCCAATTGCCAACTCGCGAACAGCTCGGGGTACATTAGCCGCGATATCAGGATCGGCAATGCGAAGCTGAACGCCGCAACCACGATCAGCGTGAGCTTGCGGCCGCGCGGCAGCGGCAGGAAATAGAGCGCGGCCAGCACGGGAAAGAACACCAGCTTGAACGACGTCACGAGGCCGAGCAGCGCGGCGCCGGCGAGCCGCAACGGAAAGCTGCGGTCCTCAGACGCGCCGGACGCAGACGGAGAAAGCAGAAACCTCAACGCGACCGCGGTCAGCACGCCGCTCAGGATCGCGAAGTTGCCGGACGCCTGCACCCATTCGAAACCGACGAACGCGCCGAGCGCGCAGAGCACCCTCAGCGCAACATCGCGCGCGCCCGGGCGCGTTCGGCCAAGACCGGGCAAGAGGAGCCCGCAAAGCACGGCGAGGACAGGAAAGATGCCTTTGTAGTGATCGACCAGAAGTCCACCCGCGCACAAGGGACGGAAGATATCCAGCGTCACCGGCAGATAGGGATAAGAGAGCTTGGTGCCCTTCAGGTTCTTGACGAAATAGGGATCGAGCCCGCTGGCATACGCATCGACCGCCGCGCAATTGACGCGGGTGTCCCAGCCATATTTCATATCGAGCACGGCATCGTTGGCGAGATTGCCGAGCACCAGCAGTGCAGTCAGTGCGACCAGGCAGGCAAGCCAGAAATTCCGCCGCGAAGCCATGTCGGCCGAGGGTTCCAACCATCGTGCTGCACCGGTGACGTCGGACACAATCGGATACCTTGTTTGGCCGGGTCTCTCCCGGCGCCAACTCGGCGCCAGCCCGTGCCACCATGGACAGGATGGGTTGCGGATTCATCTCCCCTGTGCGTTGCGCTCGCGCTTATGGTGAATCCTTGGTTGCCAGCCGCCCGCCTGGACGGCGGGGAACCGGTTCCCTGTTGCCACGACCGCCAAATCCGCCGCGCCAGCCCTACCGCGACGCGCGGACGGCAAGCCAGGCGTCGAGCGCTTCGCGCGTGTCCCGTGTCGCCGCCATGCGTGCGAACTGCTCGCTCTCGATGGCGAGGCCTTCCGAGATCGAGACGTTGAGGCCCCGCGTGGCGGCGGTGATGACCCGGGCCACCGCCAGGTGCGAATGCCGCGTGATGCGGCCTGCCAGCGCGAAGGCTGCGTCCAGCAGCTGCCCGTGCGGCACGACCTGGTTGACCAAACCGATCTCATGAGCCCGCTGTGGTGAAAAGGAATCTCCTGTCAGGAGATATTCGAGCGCCCGCTTCCGGCCTGCGAGCCGTGGCAGGCGCTGCGTGCCGCCGAAGGTCGGCGTGATTCCGATCGCAATCTCGGGCTTGGCAAAGCTCGCCCGCTCGCTCGCGACGGCGAGATGCACGGCTTCCGTGATCTCGCAGCCGCCGCCGAAGGCGATGCCGTTCACGGCGGCGATGATCGGCTTCGGAAACGCCTCCATGCGCGCCGTCATCGCCTGCCCGCGCCGCACGAAGGCCTTTACCGCCGCGTCCGGCCCGCATTTCACGCTCTCCGAGAACTCGGCGATGTCGGCGCCGGCCGAGAAGGCGCGGTCGCCCGCCCCGGTCAGGATCACGGCGCGGATATCGGCATCGTCCTCGATACGATCGAGGATCGCCATCAGGCGGTCGACGAGGGCGTAGCTCAGCGCATTGAGCTTGTTCGGGCGATTGAACGTCAGCAGCGCGACAGCGCCTCGCGTTTCGGAGAGTACGAGATCGGACAAGTGCAGGCTCCTTCCAGGTCGAATTCCAGGTCGAACAGGCGCGGAAGTCAGCCACAGCGGTCTTGTCGTGTATACTCACTAGACAGTATACATTCGCGATGTCAGGCAAAGGCGACACCACTCGCGAGCAGATCGTCATCGCGGCGACGCGCCTGTTCTATGGCGAAGGCATCAGGGCGGTGAGCATGGACGCGGTCGCCGAGGCCGGCGTCACCAAGAAGACGCTCTATTATCACTTCACCAGCAAGGACGAGCTCGTCGCCGAGACCATCGCGGCCAGGGACCAGCCGACGCTGGAGCTCTATATGCGCTGGTTCGCCGAGACCGAGGGCACGGTGGCCGACAAGGTCCGCGGTCTCTTCACAAGGCTCGGACGCTCCGTTAATACGCCGCGATGGCGCGGCTGCGGATTCCTGCGCACCATCGCCGAGCTCGCAAACACCCCGGCACATCCCGCGGTCAAGGCCGGCGCGGCGCACAAGAAGCGTTTTGAAGCGTGGCTCGAAACCGAATTGCGCGGGCATGGCGTTGCCGGTGCAGCGGCGGTCGCGCGCCAGCTCGTGATCCTGCTCGACGGCGCCACGACCGTGATGCTGATCCATCGCGATCTCGACTATGTCGACACCGCGGGACGGTTGGCGCTCGGCCTGGTCGAGCAGGCCGCTAGCGCACGATGATGGACGAGGCGGCCCTTCCCGAGCCCGGCGACATCACCAATTCTTGTGCACCCGCCTGTCAGCCATCCCGAAACATGGGTTGTGCGACGCAGCATAACCGATAGAAAAGCCTCTGATTTTCAGAGGTGAGCTTTGTCCGACGTCAATGCCGACGATTGGGTGTCCTCGGGACACCGGCCCATGGGTTTTCCAGAATTCGTCATCGTGATCGCGTCCATCATGGCGCTGAATCCGCTTGCGATGGACATGATGCTGCCGGCGCTGCCCAACATCGGGGCAGCCTTCGCCATTCCCAACGCCAACCATCTTCAGCTGGTGCTCTCGACCTTCCTGATCGGCTTCGGTGCCGGGCAGTTCGTCATGGGCCCGTTGTCGGACCGCTTCGGGCGCCGCCCGGTGCTGCTCGGCGGCATGGCCGTCTATGCGGTGGCGAGCGTGCTGGCGGTCGCCGCGCCCTCGTTCGAGACGCTGCTGCTGGCGCGCGCGCTGCAAGGGCTCGGCACGTCGGCGACGCGCGTGATCGCGACCTCGATCGTGCGCGACTGCTATGTCGGCCGCCGGATGGCGAGCGTGATGTCGCTCGCCATGATGGTGTTCATCGCGGTGCCGGTGATCGCGCCCTCGTTCGGGCAGGCGGTGCTGCTGGTCACGCAATGGCGCGGCATCTTCGTCGTACTGATGCTCTACGGACTGCTCGCGCTCGCATGGAGCGTGCTGCGGCTGCCCGAAACCCTTCCGGAGTCCGAGCGCAGGTCGCTGGCGCCCGCAGACGTGCTCTCGGCGTTCCGGCAGACCGTGACCAACCGCCAGACCATCGGCTATGCGACGGCCGCCGGCAGCGTGATAGGCGCGCTCTTTGCCTATGTCTTCTCGGCGCAGCAGGTCTTCACCGGCGTCTATCATCTCGGCCATTATTTCCCGATTGCCTTCGCCGCGATCGCGGCCGGCACCGCGATCGCCGGCTTCCTCAATGCGAAGCTGGTCGGACGGCTGGGCATGCGCGTGATCTCGCACGGCGCGCTGACGCTCTACACCGCGGTTGCGGGCGTGATGCTGCTGACGGAAAGCCTCGGCATGCTGCCGCTCTCGTTGTTCATGGTGCTGTCCGCCCTGATGATGTTCTCGTTCGGCATGATGGTCGCGAACTTCACCGCACTGGCCATGGAGCCGCAGGGCCATATCGCCGGCACCGCCTCCTCGCTCTACGGCTCGATCACGACGCTGATCGGCATCGTCGTCGGCATGGCGATCGGGCAGAGTTTCGACGGCACGCTGCTGCCGTTCTCGGTCGGCTTCTTCCTGTCGACGCTGGCGGCGCTTGCGATCGTGCTGGTGGTGGAAAAGGGACGGCTGTTCAAGCCGCATCATCGTCCCATCGCATGAGGAACTTCCCGGCCGCGTCGATGTTGTACTGCAGCAATTCGAAAGGCCGCCTCATGGAACCGGAACATCGCGAAGACAACACCACCCCGGATCGGGCGGAAACGGAACGCTCGACGCCGGGCGCCGACCGAACTGCGTTCACTCCCCCCTTCGCGAGCGAAGGCCTCGAGCGAATCCGCGACAGCCACTGCTGAGCGCAAAGCCTAGTCCGTCGGGCGCCTGCTGGCGCTGAAGTCCTGCGCGGCGCTCTCGGGCGTCGCGCTGCTCGTTCGCGGTGGCACGATCAGCACGACCACGTCTCGAGTCAGGCCGGGCCTGCCCCATAGCGTCGCCTGCACGGTGAACTGGCGCTTGACGAAATGCTCGGCGCGCGCGGACACGGACTCCATCCACCTGCCGCAATAGTCCTGGCCGCTGAAACAGAGCGCGGCCCAGCCGCGATCCAGTGTCGTCTTTCGCGGCATGCCCCATGTGTACTGAAACTCGAACGGCCGCGCGTAGTACGGATGGTCCGGACTGTAGAACGCGGTCGCAAAGGCCAGCGAATCGTCGCCGCTGACGGCGCTGAGGGGCTCGCCGGTCAGCTCGTGCCATTCCCGGGTGAGCTCACTGGCTACCTGCGCGTAGAAATTCCGGCCCTCTTCGTAGCCGTGATTGTTGCGATAGACGGCGTGAATCGGAGCGGCGACGAAGACAGCGGCGAGCCCAACGATTGCGGTGATGACCGTGACATTGACGGTGTAGAATCTTTCGATCGGGTAGCGCGTGCCGCAAACGATCAGCACGACGAACAGGAACAGCCCTTGCAGCGCCCATAGCGACGGCAGATCGGTGCCCATCGCCAGCGACGTCAGGACCGGCAGCACGATCGTGCCGATCGCAACGTAAAAAAGAAGCCGCAGGCCGGAACTCATCGCGGCGAAGTCGGCCGCAAATTGTTTCAGCCGTGTGCCGGCGATGATCACCCAGAAGACGGCCGATACGCTGATGGCCGCCACGAGTCCGAGCAGGAAGTTCTGCACCTCGCCGAGCGAGCTCACGAAGTTGCCGTTGGCGTGCGCCATCGCGTAGGTGAAGGCCGACGCGCCCGTCGTCGCGAGCCAGTAGATATGCGGCGACAACATCGCGACCCCGACCACGACCGATATCCACGGCGAAGCGGACGCGAAATAGGCGCGGCGCGCGGGATGCGCCAGCGCGGCAAATGCAAAGCTCGCCACGAGGAAGACCGAATAATATTTGCCGACCATCGCCAGCGCCGTCGTGCATCCTACGGCGACCGCCCAGGCCGCGCTGCGGGTCTCGAACGCGCGCAGAAAACACCAGGTCGCGAGCGGCCAGAGCGCAAGCAGCACCGTATTGGCATTGAAGCGCTGGGCGTGGAATTGATAGGCCGGCGTCAGCATCAGGAGCAGCAGCACCAGGATGCGTTTGTGCCCGGTCACGAACTGCCGTGCGATCCGGTCGACGAAAAACAGGGCGAGCCCGGCATTGGCCATCGCCATCAATTGCAGCGACCAGTCGCTGAGCGGGAAGACGGAGGTCCACACCGCCGTAACCCAGCCCATCAGCGGCGGATGCTTGTGGTAGCCCCACGCGAAACGGCGCCCGAGCGTCCAGGCCTCGAGGGTATCAGGGTGCAGGCCGCTGCCGGCATAGGCAACGACCAGATAGATCGTCCAGAGCGCGACAAAGCACACAATGAGAAGCGGAACGGCCCAACCCGCCTCGACGCCGTCGAGCCAGCGCAGGAAAGGCCGCCGCCATCGCGCCGGCGCGCGATCGGACCGCTCGGCCATCGCCCGAAATGAAAAATCAATCGACACGGGACTCAAATGCAGGAAGGAAGTGATGTGCGAACCGCGCACATCTATTTCAAGTCAGAAACAAATAGCAATGATTGGACACTGGAAGAGTTAAAAGCTGACGCGAGGCTGACAAACGAAAACGGCGCCGCTGATGACAGCGACGCCGCGTAACGCTCGGGGAAGGCGCGCTGGCGCGCCCTCGCCTTACTCGGTCTTGTCGATGTTCCAGAACACCGGCGTCGCCGGGCCGTCGAGCACGCCGGTGAGCGACTTCCGCCACGCGCTCGGCGCCAGATACTGGCCGAGCGGCACGTAGATCACCTGGTCATAGGCTTCCTTCTGGATCTCGGTCGCGATCTTCTTCTGATCGTCGAGCGAGGCGGCGCGGACGAAGTCGTCCTTGAGCTTCTCGATCTTGGCGTTTTCCGCCCAGCCGAACCAGCCCTTCTTGCCCTGGCCGCCGATCGACAGATTGGCGATCGGGTTGGACACGTCGGCGCTGACCCAGTTGGTGAAGAACATGTTCCAGCCGCCCTCCTTCGGAGGCTTCTGGCTGGCGCGCCGGCTGACCACCGTCTGCCAGTCGGTCGCCTGCGCGTCGACCTTGAAGCCGGCCTCGCGGAGCAACTGCACCGCGACCGTCGGCTGCGCCTTCAGCGTCACGACGTCGCCGGGCACCATGACCACGACGGGCGTGCCGTCATAGCCGGACTCGGCGAGCGCCTTCTTGGCTTCCGCCATGCCGTTGCCCTTGACCAGCGATTCCGAGCCGACGTCGGTCGCGAACGGCGTATCGCAGATGAAGAACGCACCGCAGATCTTGTAGTATTTGGGATTACCGACGAGCGCGTCGAGCACGTCCTTCTGGTTCATGGCCAGAAGTGCGGCACGGCGGATCTTCGGATTGTCGAAGGGCGGATAGAGGAAGTTCATGCGCCCAAGGGTCTGGTAGCCGAACTTGTTCAGCGTCTCGGTCTTGAGGTCGGCATTGCCTTCAAGCACGGGCAGCAGATCCCACGGCGGCACTTCCATGAAGTCGATGTCGCCCGATTGCAGCGCGTTCACTGCGGTCTGCGCATCCGGCATGGTGATCCATTCGACGCGATCAACCTTGACCACCTTGCCTCCGGCAGTCCAGCTCGACGCCTCCTTGCGCGGCACGTAGTCGGTGTTCTTGACGTAGACCGCCTTCACGCCGGGCTGGAATTCGCCCTGCACGAACTTGAACGGACCCGAGCCGATCTGCTCGGGGATCTGCTTGTCCGGCGGCGTTTCGGCGAGACGCTTCGGCATCATGAAGGCGACGCGCGAGGACGGCTTGCCGATGGATTCGAGCACGAGGCCGTAGGGCTCCTTCAGCTTCAGCGTGATCGTCTTGGGGTCGGTCGCCTCGATGCTCGCAGTAAACTGCATCATCTGCTGGCCCATGCCGTCGACCGCGGCCCAGCGCTTCAGCGAAGCGGCGCAGTCTTCCGCCGTCACCGGCGTACCGTCGTGCCACTTCAGGCCGTCGCGCAGCGTGAAGGTGTAGGTGAGCTTGTCGTCGGAGATCTTCCAGTCCGCCATCTGCGGCTGGATCTTGAAGTTCGAGTCCGTCGCGATCAGCGTGTCGTAGACCATGTAGCCATGGTCACGCGTAATGTAGGCGGTGGTGAAAATCGGATCGATGATGCGCAGATCCGAATGCATCACCGCGGTGATGGTCTTGCTGGCGGCGGCAAGTACCGGCGATGCCATCGCCGTCGAAAGCGCAACGACCGATAGCGCAAGTGTGGAGGCGAACGCGCGACGCCCCCGGCGCATCAAGCTCAACATAAAAGTTTCTCCTGACGTGAAACTGTTCAAAGGCAGGTTATTGGTTGAGCATTCGGTTCGTTCTTTAGGCGAACTAACCTCATGCGATGCCTTTGTCTTTCGAGACTTGCAGACAGTGTTGAGCGCGTCAATCCGGTTTCGCTGCAGCCCCAAGCGGCGCGCCCACGGGCTCCACAAAGATCGGTTTGGCTCTACAACGCTTTCCGCCAGTCCCGTCCGCGCCAATGCAATGCGCGTTCCATCTTTCGAAGCTTGAGAGACATTAAGATGAATCCAGCCAATCTACCCTTCGATTCCGAGGCGATGCTCGAGGGCCTGCGCACCTGGGTGGAATGCGAGAGCCCGACCTGGGACGCGGGTGCCGTCAACCGCATGCTCGATATCGCAGCGCGGGATATGGCGATCATGGGTGCGACGATCGAACGCATCGGCGGTCGACAGGGCTTCGGCGGCGTGATCCGCGCGCGCTTCCCGCATCCGAAACAGGGCGAGCCGGGCATCCTGATCGCCGGCCACATGGATACCGTCCACCCGGTCGGCACCATCGAGAAGCTGAAATGGCGGCGCGAGGGCGACAAGTGCTACGGCCCCGGCATCTACGACATGAAGGGCGGCAACTATCTCTCGCTGGAAGCGATCCGGCAGCTGGCACGTGCGTCCTTCACCACGCCGCTGCCGATCACCGTGCTGTTTACACCCGACGAGGAAGTCGGCACGCCCTCGACGCGCGACATCATCGAGGCGGAGGCTGCGCGCAACAAATATGTGCTGGTGCCCGAACCGGGCCGCGCCGACAACGGTGTCACCACCGGACGTTACGCCATCGCGCGTTTCAATCTGGAAGCGACGGGCCGGCCGAGCCATGCCGGCGCGACATTGTCGGCCGGACGCTCGGCGATCCGCGAGATGGCGCGGCAGATCCTCGCCATCGACGCGATGACGACGGAGGACTGCACTTTCTCGGTCGGCGTCGTGCATGGCGGACAATGGGTCAATTGCGTTGCCACGACCGCCACCGGCGAGGCGCTGTCCATGGCCAAGCGCCAGGTCGATCTCGACCGCGGCGTCGAGCGGATGCTGGCGCTGTCGGGCACGTCCAATGATGTCACGTTCAAGGTGACGCGCGGCGTCACGCGCCCCGTATGGGAGCCGGATGCCGGCACCATGGCGCTTTACGAGAAGGCGCGCGGCATCGCCAAATCGCTCGGCACTGAGCTGCCGCATGCGAGCTCCGGCGGCGGCTCCGACGGCAACTTTACCGGCGCGATGGGCATCCCGACGCTCGACGGCCTCGGCGTGCGCGGCGGCAACGGCCACACGCTCGAGGAGTTCATCGAGGTCGAGAGCCTAGTTGAACGCGGGCGCCTGATGGCCGGCTTGCTGGCGACGCTCGACTGACGACGCAACTTCGCACTGCACAATGCGTTGGCAGTCGCGGTTTAAATTTAGCCTTGTCTAAAAATGAGGCGCATCGTACTGCTCGATTGTCCACGCGACGATGCGGGAGAGATCGCAACGAGAGTTCAGGCTTTCGTTGCGGCGCCGACGGAGCAACCGCCCCGGAAACTCTCAGGCAAAAGGACCGTATCGTCAGGACGATCTGGAGAGAGGCGGCGCGATCTTGGGATCGTGACGTCCACCGAAGGGGATAGTCCGGAGCTGACCTCGCCGAGGTCCGCAACGGATCAAGCTCTCAGGTAACCGTGACAGATGGGGCGCCGCCAACGGCCTTTGGCCGGCGGTTAGCCGACTCTAACTCACGGGAGCCCCGAACCTGCCATGACCCATATCGCCATCATCGGCGCCGGCATCACCGGCGTAACGACTGCCTATGCCCTGCTCGAACGCGGATACAAGGTGACGGTGCTCGACAAGCACCGCTACGCCGCGATGGAGACCTCCTTCGCCAATGGCGGACAGCTCTCCGCCAGCAATGCCGAAGTCTGGAACAGCACCGCCACGATCCTGAAAGGCCTGCGCTGGATGTTCCGGCGCGACGCGCCGCTGCTGATGAACCCGCGGCCGAACTGGCACAAATATTCGTGGATGAGCGAGTTCGTCGCCAATATCGGCAACTACCGCGCCAACACGGTTCAGACCACGCGGCTCGCGATCGAAGCCCGCAAGCATCTGTTCGAGATCGCGGAGCGCGAAGGCATCGACTTCGATCTCGAACGCCGCGGCATCCTGCACATCTATCACGACAAGAAGGGTTTTGAATCCGGCCTGCAGGTCAATGCGCTATTGAAGGAAGGCGGGCTCGATCGCCGCCCGGTGACGCCGGAGGAGATCCGCGCCATCGAGCCGACGCTGCGCAAGGACTATTTTGGCGGCTTCTACACGCCGTCGGATGCGACCGGCGATATCCACAAGTTCACGCGCGGACTTGCTGAAGCCTGCAAGCGGCGCGGCGCGACCTTTATCCACGAAGCCAACATCGATTCCATTGCCCAGGCAGGTGGCGGCTTTGTCATCGGCTGGGCTGGTCTTTCGGCCAGTGATGCTGTCGCATTCGCGCGCGGCATGCTGAAGGCGGATGGCGTCGTGGTCTGCGCCGGTGTGGCCAGCCGCCACTTCGCCGCCCTCCTCGACGAGCGCGTCAACGTCTATCCGGTGAAGGGTTATTCGATCACCGTTCAGCTCGACACTGCCGCAAGCCGCAATGCCACGCCGACCGTGAGCCTGCTCGACGAAGCCGCCAAGATCGTCACCAGCCGGCTCGGTGCCGATCGTTTCCGCGTCGCAGGCACCGCCGAATTCAACGACTTCAACCGCGACATCCGCGCCGACCGCGTGCAGCCGCTGGTCGACTGGGTGCGCAGCAACTTCCCCGGCGTCGAAACGTCCAAGGTCGTGCCCTGGGCCGGGCTGCGGCCGATGATGCCGAACATGATGCCCGTGGTGCGCGCAGGACGGATGCCGGGCGTGTTCTTCAACACCGGCCACGGCCATCTCGGCTGGACCTTGTCGGCGGCGACCGCGCAGATGATTACCGGGACCATCGACGGCTGGCGCGGGCTCAACGCACCGCCGACCGCACCCTCACTCAGGGTTGAGCGCGAGTTCCGCCATGCATCCTGAGTGGCCGATATCGGAGGCTCGGCGGCCTCTTGCGACCGCCTTGCCCTTGGCACACAATTTGCCCCGAAAGGTCGGCTTCTCCGGCCGGCTTTCCAGCCCGAGTGACAGGCGTGCATGATAGACAGAACCGATTCCACGGGGGCCTCTCGGCCCCACAAGTTCCGCAGCCGGAGATAGGTGCATGCTAGGTTATCTCATTCGCCGCGTTCTGGCCGCGGTGCCCGTGATGGGCGTCGTCGCGCTGTTCGTCTTCCTGCTGCTGCGGCTGACGCCGGGCGATCCCGCCGCCATTCTCGCCGGCGATAACGCGACGCCGGAACGGCTGGAACGCATCCGCGACTCGCTCGGCCTCAACGAGCCGCTCATCGTGCAATTCATCACCTGGGTGAACAAGCTGCTGCACGGCGATCTCGGGACGTCGCTGATCTCCAACCTGCCAGTCATGAAGATGATCAGCCAGCGCGTCGAACCGTCGATCTCGATCGCGCTCTCGACAATCATTCTGGCCGTCATCGTCGCCGTGCCCCTGGGCGTCATCGCGGCGTGGAAGCACGGCACCTGGATCGATCGTTTCGTGATGGGCCTCTCCGTGCTCGGCTTCTCCGTGCCGGTGTTCGTGGTCGGCTATCTCCTGATCGAGGTCTTCGCGATCGACCTGCGCTGGGTGCCGGTGCAGGGCTTCCGCAGCATCTTCAACGGCTTTGGACCGTTCTTCGAGCGCATCATCCTGCCGACCTGCGCGCTCTCGTTCATCTACATCGCGCTGATCGCGCGCATGACGCGTGCGGCGATGCTCGACGTGCTCGGTGAGGACTACGTCCGCACCGCCCGCGCCAAGGGCATCAACGAGGTCGCCGTGATGATGCGCCATGCGCTGCGCAATGCCGCGGTGCCCGTCATCACCGTGATCGGCACCGGCTTTGCGCTGCTGATCTCCGGCGTCGTCGTCACCGAGAGCGTGTTCAACATCCCCGGCATCGGCCGCCTCACGGTGGACGCGGTGTTGGCGCGCGACTACCCAGTCATCCAGGCGATGATCCTGCTGACGTCGCTGATCTATGTCGTCGTCAATCTCCTGATCGACGTCGCCTACACGCTGCTCGATCCCCGGATCCGGTACTAGGGCTAAGGATAGCAACAAAAATGTCCGTCGATAGCCTTCCCCAGTCGTCCATTCCGATCACGTCGCCATTGCGGCCGCGTTTCGGGTTCCTCACCTCGACGCCGATCATCGCGGCGGCCACGATCTTGCTCGCGCTGATCGTGCTGGTCTCGATCCTGGCGCCGCTGATCGCGCCGCACGATCCGGTCCAGCTTGCACCCTCGCAGCGGCTGAAGCCGGCCTCGGCGCAGTTCCTGCTCGGCACCGACGCCTATGGCCGTGACCTCTTGTCGCGCGTCATCTATGGCGGCCGCATCTCGCTCCTGATCGGCATCGGCTCGGCGATCCTGTCGATCGTCATCGGCCTTGCGATCGGCCTCGTCTCCGGCTTCTTCAAGCTGGTCGATGCCGTCCTGATGCGCGTCATGGACGGCCTCATGGCGATGCCGAGCATCCTGCTCGCGATCGCCGTGGTGTCGCTGTCCGGCGCCAGCATCTGGACCGTGCTGGTCGCGATCACCATCCCCGAAATACCGCGCGTGGCACGCCTGGTACGCTCGGTCGTGCTGTCCGCGCGCGAGGAGCCTTACGTCGAGGCTGCGATCTCGGTCGGCTCCAGCCTGCCGAAGATCATGTGGCGCCATCTGATGCCGAACACGATCGCACCGCTGATCGTCCAGGGCACCTATGTCTGCGCCTCCGCGATCCTGACCGAGGCCATTCTCTCCTTCCTCGGCGCCGGCATCTCGCCGGAGACGCCGACCTGGGGCAACATCATGGCCGAGGGCCGTCAGTATTTTCAGCTCAAGCCGACGCTGATCTTCTGGCCGGGCCTGCTGCTCTCGATCGCCATCCTCAGCATCAATCTGATCGGCGACGCCGCCCGCGACGCCCTCGATCCCCGCATGAAGCAGCGGGAGGGCAAGTGATGACGGATCAAGTGATGACCAAGCCAGTCCTCGACATCAACAACCTCGTCGTCTCCATCGGCAAGAAGCCGAAGGGCGCCAACATCATCGACGGCATCTCGGTCCAGGTGCACCAGGGCGAGACGCTCTGCCTCGTCGGTGAAAGCGGCTCGGGCAAGTCGGTGACGTCGCTGACCACGATGGGCCTGCTGCCGAAGGGCACGCTGGTGCCGACCGGCGGCAGCGTCAAGCTGGTCGGCGAGGAGATCCTCACCGCGACCGACCGCCGCCTGCGGCAGCTGCGCGCGACGCAGATGGCGATGATCTTCCAGGAGCCGATGACCGCGCTCAATCCCGTCGTGCCGGTTGGCCGCCAGATCGACGAGGTCTTGCGCGCCCACACCAATCTCGACGCCAAGGCGCGGAAGAAGCGCATTCTCGACATGATGGAGCAGGTCCGCCTGCCCCAGGTCGAGCGCATCTTTGCCTCCTATCCGCATCGCCTGTCCGGCGGCCAGCGCCAGCGCATCATGATTGCGATGGCGCTGGTGCTGGAGCCGAAGCTGCTCATCGCCGACGAGCCGACCACCGCGCTCGACGTCACCACGCAGAAGCAGATTCTGACGCTGATCCGCGACCTGCAGCGCGATCACGGCACGGCCGTCCTGTTCATCACCCATGACATGGGTGTGGTGGCCGAGATCGCCGACCGCGTGGCTGTGATGCGGCAGGGGCGGCTGGTCGAGACCGGCCCGCTCGAGACCGTGCTGCGCAACCCGACCATGGAGTACACACGCAATTTGCTTTCCGCGGTGCCGAGCCTGGTGCCGCGCGCGGCGCGGCCCGAGACCAAGGAGCCGGTGGTGCTGGAGGCCAACGAGCTTGGCAAGGTCTATAAGGAGCGCGCCTTCTTCGGCAAAGGCCGCGAGGTCGTCGCCGCCGACAAGGTCACGCTGACGCTGCGCAAGGGCCGCACGCTCGGCATCGTCGGCGAGAGCGGCTCGGGCAAGTCCACCGTCGCGCGGTGCATCGTGCGCCTGATCGATCCGACCTCCGGCGGCGTGCGTCTCGCCGGCCGCGAGATCGCCGACATCTCGCGCCGCCTGCTCCAGCCGCACCGGCAGAAGATCCAGATCGTGTTCCAGGATCCCTATCGCTCGCTCAACCCGCGGATTACCGTCGGCGAGAGCATCGCGGAAGGCCCGATCAATTACGGCACCTCGCATGCCGATGCGATGAAGCGGGCGCGCGAACTGCTCGAGCTCGTTGGCCTGCCCGCGGACGCAGTGACGCGCTATCCGCACCAGTTCTCCGGCGGCCAGCGCCAGCGCATCGCCATTGCGCGTGCGCTCGCGCTCGACCCCGACGTGCTGGTCGCGGACGAAGCGGTCTCGGCACTCGACGTCTCGGTTCAGGCGCAGGTGCTGGAACTGCTCGACGAGATCCAGAACCGGCTCGGCATCGCCATCCTGTTCATCACCCACGATCTGCGCGTCGCAGCCCAGATCTGCGACGAGGTCGTGGTGATGCAGCACGGCCGTGTCGTCGAACAGGGCCTTGCCGCCGAGGTGCTGACGCATCCGAAGGAAGCCTACACCAGGGCGCTGCTGGAGGCCGCACCGGGCCGCGGCTGGGATTTTGCGAACTTCAGGCCGGTGTCGGAAGGCGTCGCGGCGACGGCTTAGGTTTGTCCACTCGTCATTGCGAGCGGAGCGAAGCAATCCAGAGTCCCTCTGCGGAGACGGTCTGGATTGCTTCGCTTCGCTCGCAATGACGGGTAGCGACCATCATCATTCGAAAATGACTTAAAGCCATGCGCGGCGGCATGGGCTCCTCGCTTGCCCCCGCCTCGAAGCCAAGGCTAACGTCGCGCACTTTCAAACGCTGGACCAGAATTAATGACACGTATCGCCGTCGGCGGCTTCCTGCACGAGACCAACACGTTCGCCCCGACGAAGGCGACTTTCGCGGACTTCCAGCATGGCGGCGGCTGGCCGGCCATGACGGAAGGCGCCGACGTATTGAAGGTGATGCGCCGCATCAATGTCGGTCTCGCCGGCTTCGTCGACAGCGCCGAAGCGAATGGCTGGAACCTCATTCCGACGATCGCCTGCGGCGCAAGTCCGTCGGCGCATGTCACCAGGGACGCCTTCGAGCGTATCGTGAAGGTGATGGTCGACGGTATCGCCGCCGCCGGCCCGCTCGATGCGGTCTATCTCGATCTGCATGGCGCGATGGTGACCGAGCATCTCGACGACGGCGAAGGCGAGATTTTGGCGCGCGTGCGCGGCGTCATCGGCAAGGACGTTCCGCTCGTTGCCAGCCTCGACCTGCACGCCAACGTCACGCCCGAGATGATGGAACACGCGGACGCGCTGATCGCCTACCGCACCTATCCGCATGTCGACATGGCCGAGACCGGCCGCGCCTCCGCAAGGCACCTCGCCCTGCTGCTGCAGACCAGGCAGCGCTTTGCAAAGTCGTTTCGCCAATTGCCGTTCCTGATCGCGATCAGCTGGCAATGCACCAATGACTTTCCCACCAAGGGCATCTACGAAAAACTGGCCGCGCTGGAGAGCGACGCCGTTCCGACACTGTCCTTCGCGCCCGGCTTCCCCGCCGCCGACTTCCGCGACTGCGGCCCGAGCGTGTTCGCCTATGGCAAGACGCAGGCCGATGCCGACCGCGCGGCCGATGCGATCGTCAAACTGATCGAAAGCCACGAGGACGATTTCGACGGCAAGATCTGGTCGCCCGACGACGGCGTGCGCCAGGCGATGGAACTCGCCAAGGGTGCGAGCAAGCCGATCATCATCGCCGACACCCAGGACAATCCCGGCGCCGGCGGCGATTCCGACACCACCGGCATGCTGCGCGCACTGGTGCGCAACAAGGCGAGCGCCGCGACCGGCGCGATCTACGATCCGGCCTCGGCCAAGGCCGCGCATGCGGCCGGCGTCGGCGCCACAGTGACGCTGTCGCTCGGCGGCAAATCCGGCATTCCCGGCGACGAGCCCTATCGCGAAACCTTCATCGTCGAAAAGCTCTCCGACGGCCGCTTCATCGCGCCCGGCCCCTACTACGGTGGCCGCGAGATGGAGATGGGTCCCTCCGCATGCCTGCGCATCGGTGACGTCCGCATCGTCGTCTCCTCGCACAAGGCGCAGCTCGCCGATCAGGCGATGTACCGCTATGTCGGCATCGAGCCGACCGCGCAGAAGATTCTGGTCAACAAGAGCTCGGTGCACTTCCGCGCCGATTTCGAGCCGATCGCGGAAAAGCTGATGATCTGCGCCGCGCCCGGCGCGATGCCGGCCGACACAGCCACCCTGCCCTGGACGCGCCTGCGGCCGGGCATTCGCATCAAGCCGAACGGCCCCGTTTTCACGCCCCCATCACGCTAACCGGACAGGACACATGCCCACGATCGACCGCATCGACGGCTTTGCCGACGAACTCACCGCTATCAGGCGCGACCTTCACGCCCATCCCGAGATCGGCTTCGAGGAGGTGCGCACCTCAGGCATCGTCGCCGACAAGCTGAAGAGCTGGGGCATCGAGGTGCACCGCGGTCTCGGCGGCACCGGCGTGATCGGCGTGATCAAGGGCAAGGGTTCGGGCGGCAAGCGCATCGGCCTGCGCGCCGACATGGACGCGCTGCCGATGGAAGAGAACACCAATCTGAAATGGAGTTCGAAAATCCCCGGCCGCTTCCACGGCTGCGGCCATGACGGCCACACCACCATGCTGCTCGGCACCGCGCGCTACCTCGCCGAGACCAAAAATTTCGACGGCACCGTGCACCTGATCTTCCAGCCGGCCGAGGAAGGCCTTGGTGGCGCTCGCGCGATGATCAAGGACGGCCTGTTCGAGAAGTTTCCCTGCGACGAGCTCTACGGCCTGCACAACGCGCCCGACCTCAACCTCGGCGAGATCGCGATCCTGCCCGGCCCCGCGATGGCCAGCGCCGACTTCTTCGACCTGCGCATCACCGGCTACGGCGCGCATGGCGCGATGCCCGAGCGCTCCAAGGACGCGGTGATCATCGCGACCACGCTGGCGCAGGCGATCCAGACCATCGTCAGCCGCAACGTCGAGCCGCTGCAGGCCGCCGTCATCTCGATCACGCAGATTCACGCCGGTTCCGCCTACAACGTCATCCCCGGCGAGGCGCATCTCTGCGGCACCATCCGCACCTTCTCGGATGAAGTCCGCGCCCTGATCGCCGAACGCATCCGCACGATCTGCGCCGGCATCGCGAGCGCCTATCAGTGCGTGATCGAAGCCGACATCCGCGACACCTTCGGCGTGCTGGTCAACCAGGTCGAGCAGTCCAAGGTGGTCGAGGAGGTCGCGCGCACCGTTGTCAACCCCGCCAACGTGATCACCCGCGCCCAGCCGAAGATGGGCAGCGAGGATTTCGCCGACATGCTGCAAACCATCCCCGGCGCTTATTTCTGGATCGGCCACGACGGCTCGGTGCCCGTGCACAATCCCGGCTTTGTGCTCGACGACAAGATCCTGCCGATCGGCGCCAGCATGTTCGCCCGGATCATCGAAACGCGCATGCCGGTAGGTTAGCAATGCACAAAAAGAGCGTCGAAGAGGCCGTCACCTCGCTGCACGATCTCTCCGCGGTCGATCTGATCGCGGGCTATCGGGCCAAGCAATTCTCGCCGAGCGAGGTGCTGGAGGACGTGCTTGCGCACGTCGCTGCGTGGGAACCGCATCTCAAGGCGCTCTACGCGTTCGATCCCGACAGCGCGCGCGAGGCCGCCAAGGCCTCGACCGCGCGCTGGAGCGGGGGCGAACCATCCGGCGCGCTCGACGGCGTGCCTGTGACGGTGAAGGACAACATCGCGACCAAGGGCGTGCCCGTCCCGCTCGGCGCCGCCAGCGTGAAGCTCGTGCCAGCCGAGAAGGACGCACCGCCCGCTGCGCGACTGCGCGAGGCCGGTGCGATCATCTTCGCGAAGACCACCATGCCCGATTACGGCATGCTGTCCTCGGGACTCTCCAGCTTCCACGCGCTGGCGCGCAATCCCTGGGATCTCTCCAAGAATCCCGGCGGCTCCAGCGCGGGCGCCGGCGCGGCGGCTGCGGCCGGCTATGGCCCCTTGCATCTCGGCACCGATATCGGCGGCTCGGTCCGCCTGCCTGCGGGCTGGTGCGGTCTCGTCGGCCTGAAACCGAGTTTTGGCCGCGTGCCGATCGACCCGACCTATGTCGGCCGTGTCGCCGGTCCCATGACCCGCACGGTCGACGATTGCGCGCTGATGATGAGCGTGATTGCAAAGCCCGACCGGCGCGACGGCATGAGCCTGCCCGCCGAGCCTCTCAACTGGAAGGGACTGGAGAAATCCCCGCGCAAACTGCGCATCGGCCTGATGCTCGATGCCGGCGTCGGCCTGCCGGCAGAAAGGCCGGTCCGCGATGTTGCAGTGAAAGCCGCAAAGGCGTTCGAATCTGCAGGTAGCGTCGTCACCGAGGTCGACGGCATTTTGACCCGCGAGATGCTCGACGGCCTCGACAATTTCTGGCGCGCGCGGATGTGGGACGATCTGGCCAAGCTGACGCCGGCCGAACAGGCAAAGGTGCTGCCCTACATCTTCAAATGGGGCGCATCCGGCGCAAAGCTCTCGGGTGTGGACGTCATCCGCGGCTTCAATCAGACCATGGCGATCCGCGCCGCTGCGTCAAAGCTGTTCTGCGAGCTCGACTACGTGATCTCGCCGACCGCGCCGAACGTGAACTACCCTGCGGACTGGGCCTCGCCCACCAACGATCCGATGCGGCCGTTCGAGCACATCTGCTATACCGTGCCATGGAATATGTCGGAGAACCCTGCGGTCTCCCTCAACGGCGGTTTCGACGCCAACGGCTTTCCCATCGGCGTGCAGATCGTCGGCCGTCGCTTCGATGATATTGGCGTGCTCGGCATGGCCAAGGCGTTCGAGGGCTTGCGCGGCGCACAGAAGCCCTGGCCGAGCCCACCGGCAAAGTAAGCATTCCGTCATGGCCGGGCTTGTCCCGGCCATCCACGTTCTTGTACTGCTCGCATGCCCAGTCCGCGCAAGACGGACAACGGCGACCATGCGTCTCGTCTCATTGAGATCGCACTTAAGATGAGGAAGGAAACCACCATGGCGTATGAGACGATCAAATACGAGGTCGCCGAACAGATCCTCACCATCACGCTGAACCGGCCCGACAAGCTCAACGCCTTCAACGCGCAGATGCAGGCCGAGCTGATCGACGCGTTCGACGCCGCCGACAAGGACGACGACGTCCGCGCCATCATCGTCACCGGCGCCGGCCGCGGTTTTTGCGCGGGCGCCGATCTTTCCTCGGGTGCGGACACCTTCGATCGCGCCGCGCGGCGCGGCCCGGTAAAGCGCTTCGCGGACGGCAAGGTCGATTACAGCGATCCGCAGGTGCGCGACGGCGGCGGCCAGGTGACGCTGCGCATCTTCAAGTGCCTGAAGCCAGTCATCGCCGCCGTGAACGGCCCTGCCGTCGGCATCGGCGTCACTATGCAACTCGCGATGGACATCCGCATCGCGTCGGATGCCGCGCGCTTCGGCTTCGTGTTCTCCCAGCGTGGCATCGTGCCGGAGGCCGCCTCGAGCTGGTTCCTGCCGCGCATCGTCGGCATCTCGCAGGCGCTGGAATGGTGCTATTCCGGCCGCGTCTTCCCGGCCCAGGAAGCTCTCGCCGGCCGCCTCGTCAGCAAGGTCGTAGCTCCCGATGATCTCTTGCCGACCGCCCGCGCGCTGGCCAAGGAATTCGCCGCCAAGACCGCGCCGGTGTCGGTCGCCCTGATCCGTCAGATGATGTGGCGCATGATGGGCGCCGACGATCCCATGGAAGCCCACAAGGTCGATAGCCGTGGCATCTACACGCGCGGCCGCTCGGACGACGTTAGGGAAGGCGTGGTGTCGTTCCTGGAGAAGCGCCCGGCGCAGTTCAAGAACAAGGTGTCGAGCGATATGCCGGACTATTTTCCGTGGTGGAGCGAGCGGGAATACAAGTAGAGGGATCGTAGGGTGGGCAAAGGCGCTCTTGCGCCGTGCCCACCATCTATCAGCAATCGAAACCAGAATGGTGGGCACGCTTCGCTTTGCCCACCCTACGGCACCGTCAATCCATCACGAGCGCCACACGCCCGATCGCCTTGCGGTCGATCAACAGCCGCATCGCTTTAGCATAATCCTGCAGCGGCAGGCGGTGCGAGACGTTGGGGCGGAGCTTGCCTTCTTCCGCCCATTGCAACAGCGCCTTCAGGCGCACCTCGCCGAGCGCGGGATTCTTCCGTACCGCCTCACCCGCACGCACGCCGAGCACGCTGGCGCCCTTGATCAGCAAGAGGTTTGTCTTCGCCGAGCCGATGCCGCCGGTAAAGCCGATCACCAGCAGCCGCGCGCCCCAGGCGATGCAGCGCATCGAGTTCTCGAACACCTCGCCGCCGACGGGATCGAACACGACGTCGGCGCCACGGCCGTCTGTGATGCGCTTGACGGCATCGCGAAACGGCTCGCGATCGTAGCGCACGAGATGGTCGGCGCCGCGCGATTTCGCAATCGCGAGCTTCTCGTCGCTGGAGGCCGTCGCGATCACGGTCGCGCCCAGCATCTTGCCGATCTCGACCGCGGCAAGCCCCACGCCGCCGCCGGCGCCATGCACCAGCAACACCTCGCCCGGCATGACCCGGCCGCGATCGATCAGCGCGTGATAGGCGGTGCCATGGCCGGCCAGATAGGTCGCGGCTTCCGCATAGTCGAACGTCGACGGCATCGGCGTTAGCTGCGTCGGCGTCACCACCGCTTCGTCGGTGAAGGCGCCATGGCGCATCTTCACGATGACCTTGTCGCCGACGGTTACGCCGCTTGCCTCTGCGCCCACCTCGGTGACGTCGCCGGCGGCCTCCATGCCGGGCGTGAACGGCAGCTCCGGCTTGAGCTGATATTCGCCGGCCGCCATCAGCACGTCCGGAAAGTTCAATCCGGCGGCGCGGATCGCAACGCGCACCTCACCCGGTTTGACGGCGCGCGACGGAAACTCCTCCAGCCGCAACGTCTCGGGCGCGCCGAGTTCGCGGCAGACGACAGCCCGCACCATCAGGCCGCACTCGCCTTGCTGCGTTCGAGCGCCTCGCGGATCAGCGGCAGGCGGTCGTTGCCGAAGTACATGTCGGTCTTGCCCACGAAGATCGTCGGTGAGCCGAAGCCACCGCGTGCCACGACCTCTTCCGTGTTGGCCTTGAGCTGGTCCTTGATTGCCTGCTCGGAGATGCCGGCAAAGAACTTCTGCTCGTCGACACCGACCTTCCTGCAGATCTCGGCGAGCACGGCGTCCTGCGAGATGTCCTTGTCGCCGCCCCAATAGGTCTCGAACACGGCAGTGGCGAACGGCACCATGTCTTTCCCCAGCCAGATGCAGCCGCGCATGGCCTTCACGCTGTTCACCGGGAACACCGTCGGCGGCATCTTGATCGCGAGGCCGGCCGAGCGCGACCAGTCGGCGAGGTCTTTTTTCATGTAGCGCGCCTTCAGCGGCACCGGCGTCTCGCGCTGCGCGTAGACGCTCGGATTGACCGTGTTGAAGATGCCGCCGACCAGGATCGGCCGCCAGATGATCTCGGCCCCCAACTCCTTTGCCAGCGGCTGGATGTTGTGGAAGGCGAGATAGGTCCAGGGGCTGGAACAGTCGAAGAAGAATTCAATCATGGCGTTTCCTTTGCGTCTTGTTTGTCGTGCTCTATCCCCGTCATTGCGAGCGACTTGTCCGCCATAGCTCGAAGAGCGACGGCGGAAGCGAAGCAATCCAGAATCTTTCCGCGGAACCAGTCTGGATTGCTTCGTCGCTTCGCTCCTCGCAATGACGATGGGGCGAGCAGCCTACTTCTTTCCCAGCACTTCCCTGGCACGCTGTCCGAACATGATCTTGCGTGATTCCTCGTCGAACGGCTCTTTCACGAACTTGCCGATCGCAAGCCCCGCCTGCACCTGCGGCCGTGCGCGCACCTCGGCGTACCAGCGTTTCACGTTCGGATAGTCGTCGAGCGTAAAGCCCTGCGCCTTGTGGGTCATGGTCCAGGGGAAGCAGGCGATGTCCGCGATGGAATAGTCGCCGGCGACATAGGCGCCGGTCTTGGCCAACTGCCGGTCGAGCACGCCATAGAGCCGCGCGGCCTCGTCGCGGTAACGCTCAATCGCATAAGGGATCTTTTCCGCCGCATAGAGCGCGAAATGGCCGTGCTGGCCGAGCATCGGCCCGAGGCCCGCCATCTGCCACATCACCCACTGGATGGTCGTCGAGCGACAGCGCAGATCGCTGGCCAGGAAGCGGCCGGTCTTCTCGGCGAGGTAAATCAGGATCGCGCCGGTCTCGAACGCCGAGAACGGCGCACCGCCGTCGGCGGGTGCGTGGTCGACGATCGCGGGAATGCGATTGTTGGGGGAGACCGCCAGAAATTCGGGGCTGAACTGCTCGCCGGCGCGGATATTGACGGGCTTCACGTTATAGGGGAGCCCGAGTTCCTCCAGCATGATCGAGATTTTCCAGCCGTTCGGCGTCGGCGCATAAAAGAGGTCGATCATCGCCCTTCCCTGTCGTCGCCAATGGAATAGAGAGCGACTTTTGTTGTTCTGTACCTTGACGTTAAGACATGGCAGGAAGGGGCGCAACACAACCTGCCGGGAGAGCCGCCATGCTGTTTCCAACCACGATCGCCGGCTCCTTGCCGAAGCCGGAATGGCTCGCCGAGCCGAACATGCTCTGGGCACCCTGGAAGTCGCAAGGCGCCGAGCTACTCCGCGCCAAGCGCGACGCGACGATGCTTGCCGTCAAGGTCCAGGAGGATGCCGGCATCGACATCGTCACGGAGGGCGAGCAGGCCCGCCAGCATTTCGTGCACGGCTTCCTGGAGAAGATCGACGGCATCGATTTCGCCCACAAGGTCGAGATGGGCATCCGCAAGGACCGCTACAAGGCGATGGTGCCGCAGGTGGTCGCGCCGCTTCAGCTCAAAGGTCGTGTTCATGCCGACGAGGCGCGCGTGGCGCGCACGCACACGAAGAAGAAGCTGAAGTTCACCCTGCCCGGCCCGATGACCATCATCGACACGATTGCGGACCGCTACTACGGTGATCGCGTCAAGATGGCCTTTGCCTTCGCCGATCTCCTCAACGAGGAAGCCAAGGCATTGCAGGCCGACGGCGTCGATCTCGTGCAGTTCGACGAGCCCGCCTTCAACGTCTACATGGACGAGGTCAACGACTGGGGCATCAAGGCGCTGGAGCGTGCCGCGCAGGGGCTGACCTGCGCCACCGCCGTGCACATCTGCTACGGCTACGGCATCAAGGCCAACACAGACTGGAAGGAGACGCTCGGCGCGCAGTGGCGGCAGTACGAGCAGATCTTTCCGGCGATCGACGCGAGCCCGATCCAGCAGGTCGCGATCGAGTGCCGCAACTCGAAGGTGCCGCTCGACCTGCTCGCGCTGCTCAAGACCAAGATCGTGCAGGCCGGCGTGATCGACGTCGCCAGCGACACGGTGGAGACGGCCGAGGACGTCGTGCAGGTGATCGACGCGGTGTCGAAGTTCGTTCCCAAGGGCAACATCATCGCCACCACCAATTGCGGCATGGCGCCGATGCGGCGGGAGATCGCCGAGGCCAAGCTGATGGCGCTCGGCGCCGGTGCCGCGCTGGCGCGCGAGAAGCTGGGGTGATGGTGCTCCGAACGGCACTCGTCGTCACGGCTCTTGCGGGGATCACATTCGCTGCGCGCGCGGAGGATCGCTCGGTGCTGCTGAATTGCAAGGCCATGGTCGAGCGTGCGTCCAAGGATACGGGTACGGCAACCGAGGCCGAGCTCACCCGCTGCCGCCAGATCATGCGCGAATGGGCGCTGCGCGATGCGCGGACGACAGTGGATGAGCAGGGGCGGCCGCTGAAATAGCCACACGCTCGCTGCTTTCCCCCCCTTGCGGGGACGGTCAGGCGCGGTGCGCGC
Source organism: Bradyrhizobium sp. MI1.7 (assembly GCF_055811795.1). Taxonomy (NCBI): domain Bacteria; kingdom Pseudomonadati; phylum Pseudomonadota; class Alphaproteobacteria; order Hyphomicrobiales; family Nitrobacteraceae; genus Bradyrhizobium; species Bradyrhizobium sp. MI1.7. The sequence continues at coordinate 77,409 of NZ_JBVVPO010000023.1, read as the reverse complement.
TGGGGTGCAATGTGACCTCATAGCCGGCGCTCATCGCGCGCAGCGTCGATGGCGGGGTCAGCAACTGCGCATCGTCAAGCTCTCGCGCGCCTTCAACATAACCCGCCGTCGACCACAACAGCGTCCCGCCCCGCATCAGCAGAAAGCTTTCCTCGCCCTGCTGCAGCATCGCGCCGTCTGGAAGCTGGTCGAGCGGCACCAGCAGCGCGTGAAGCCGCTTCTTGCCGTGATCGAGCCGCTCGTGGTGCAGCACCGTGTCGATATCGTGCATGCGAACGTCACGGACGCGGTTGCCCTTCTCCCACGCGGCCCGGAAGCGATTGGCGTCGTCACGGCGGCAGTAGAAGCAGGGGCGATGGCCGGCGGCGAGCGCGGTGGCCTCGTCGAGGAAGAACAGCTCGGTCCAGCTATGCGTCGTCATCACCTCGCGACGGCGGCCGCGGAATTCGCAAACACAGGTGAGCCAGGCCGGCGACGACCACCGCTTCTTGAGCAGCGTCCTGGTCGCGGGATCATGGATGATGCCGCGATTGCCGGTGAACAGGCCACGGTGCGGCGTGGCGATGATGTCGCCGGTCGGCGTGACACGGTTTTGCAGGGGCATGGCCACCTCCACCTGTCATTGCGAGCGAAGCGAGGCAATCCAGAAATGCGTCTGCGGAAATCGTCTGGCTTGCTTCGTCGCTTCCCTCACGCCGCGCCGTCGCGCAGCGGCGGGTGGTAGGACAGCGCGGTGTCCCAGGGGAAGAAGATCCAGGTGTCCTGCGAGACTTCCGTGATGAAGGTGTCGACCAGCGGGCGTCCCTTCGGCTTGGCGTAGACGGTGGCGAAATGCGCATCGGGCAGCATGTCGCGCACCAGCCTGCCGGTCTTGCCGGTGTCGACGAGGTCGTCGACGATCAACAGCCCTTTCCCCGTGCCGCCGCCGAGCTTCATCGCCGCCTCGGACATGCCCTTGAGGACCTGGAGCTCGCCCTGCTTGTCGTGGTCGTAGCTGGCGATGCAGACCGTATCGATGATGCGGACACCGAGCTCGCGCGCCACGATCGCGGCCGGCACCAGCCCGCCGCGGGTGATCGCGATGACGGCGTGGAACGGGCCGACCTCGTTGAGCCGCCAGGTCAGCGCCCGGCAGTCGCGGTGGAACTGGTCCCACGAAACAGGAAAGGCCTTGCCGGCCCGCTCCTGCGCGCTCAGTTCCGGTGCTTCGCCAGCCATTGTTGTCTCCTGCCAATCTTCATCCGGCAGCCATTCTGCTACCGGGTGATGTTCAATCCTGCCAGCATTTCCTTCACCGCCGCCATCGCCGCTGCCAGCTTGTCCGCGTCGCGCGAGCGCACCACCAGATTGGTGTTCGGCTTCTGATCTTCGTCCATGAACGGATAGCTGCCGATGATGGTGTCGGGATGGGCGGCGGCGATCGCGCGCAGCGGGCTGCCGATGTCACCTTCGCGCGCATTGGCGCGGACCGATTCGGAGAGCATACGCACGCCCGACTTCAGCTTGGGCGAGACGATGTCCATCATCGCCTGCATGATCGAGGGCACGCCGGCCATCACGATGACGTTGCCGATCTTGAAGCCGGGGGCGAGGATGGTCGCGCTCTGGATCAGCTCGGCGCCATCGGGGATGCGGGCCATGCGCAGGCGGGCCTCGTTGAGGTCCTGCTCGCTCCAGCGCTCGCGGAAGCGGGCGACGACCTCCGGATGGTGGTCGATGCCGACGCCGAACGCCTTGGCGACGCTGTCGGCGGTGATGTCGTCATGGGTTGGCCCGATGCCGCCGGTGGTGAAGACATAGGCGTAGCGATGCCGCAGTGCATCCAACGCCGCGATGATGTCGTCCTCGTCGTCGGAGACGACCCGGACTTCCTTCAGGTCGATGCCGATATTGGTCAGGTATTCGGCGATGAAGCCGATATTCTTGTCCTTGGTGCGGCCGGACAGGATTTCATCCCCGATGACCAGAATGCCCGCCGTGACGATGTCGCTCATACCTTAAGTCCCTCACCTGTCGGCCCGACTTTGCCGAGGTAACGCGTTGAAGTCACGCGGTTTTGCTGCCGAAATAAGCAGTCCTCAGCCATTTTTTGAGGCACCCTCCCGGCTGTCCCCGGCAAATGCCACAACTCCATGCTTATCGCGCTGGCCCAGCCCTTGCTACCTCCTCAGAGTCATGCACTCTTGCCGCATGGCCAGGACGTTGCGGTCTTCACCAAGGCCTAGCGACCTGTCGAATGGCGCAACGCCTTGCGGAGACAAGTCGGGATCTATGGCAGTCGCGTTTGATGAAATGAACATTCCCGGCGGGGACCTTCGCCCCGCCTATCAGGAGCTGGCGCGCTGGCTCAAGGAGACGCCTCCCGAGGCGCTCGAATATCGCCGCCAGGAGGCCGAGCTCCTGTTCCGCCGCATCGGCATCACCTTTGCCGTCTATGGCGATTCCGAATCCACCGAGCGCCTGATCCCCTTCGACGTGATCCCGCGAATCATGTCCGGCAAGGAATGGGCGTTGCTGGAGAAGGGCCTGAAGCAGCGCGTGCGCGCGCTCAACATGTTCCTGCGCGACATCTATCACGGCCGCGACATCCTGCGCGCCGAGGTCGTGCCCGACGACCTGATCTTCCAGAACCCGGTGTTCCGCCCCGAGATGAACGGCCAGCAGGTGCCGCACGACGTCTACGTGCACATCGCCGGCATCGACATCGTCCGGATCGATGCCGAGGACTTCATCGTGCTGGAGGACAATGCCCGTACGCCGTCGGGTGTGTCCTACATGCTGGAAAACCGCGAGATCATGATGCGGTTGTTTCCGGACCTGTTCGCCCGCCACAGGGTGGCTCCGGTCGAACGCTATCCGGACGAACTGCTCTCCGCGCTGCGTTCGGTGGCGCCGCAAGGCGCCTCCGGCGAGCCGACCGTCGCCCTGCTCACGCCCGGCGTCTACAATTCGGCCTACTACGAGCACTCCTTCCTTGCCGACAAGCTCGGCATCGAACTGGTCGAAGGCCGCGATCTCATCGTCAAGAACAACGAAGTGTTCATGCGGACGACCGAGGGAGTGAAGCGGATCGACGTGATCTATCGCCGCGTCGACGACGATTTCATCGACCCCCTCACCTTCCGTCCCGACTCCGTGCTCGGCGTGCCCGGGCTGATGTCGGCCTATGCGGCCGGCAACATCACGCTCGCCAATGCGGTCGGCACCGGCATCGCCGACGACAAGGCGATCTACTCCTACATGCCGGACATCGTGAAATTCTATCTCGGCGAGGAGCCGATCCTGAAGAACGTGCCGACGTGGCGTTGCCGCGAGCCGAAGGACCTTGCCTATGTGCTCGACAATCTCGGCGAGCTCGTCGTGAAGGAGGTCCACGGCTCCGGCGGCTACGGCATGCTGATCGGCCCCGCCGCGACGAAAGCGACGATCGAGGCCTTCCGCGAAAAGCTCAAGCGCGAGCCGGAAGGTTTTATCGCGCAGCCGACGCTGGCGCTCTCGACCTGCCCGACCTGTACGGCAAGCGGCCTCGCGCCACGCCACGTTGACCTGCGCCCCTTCGTGCTCACCGGCAGCAAGAGCACCACGATCGTGCCCGGAGGGCTGACACGGGTCGCGCTCAAGGAAGGCTCCCTGGTGGTGAATTCGAGCCAGGGCGGCGGCACCAAAGACACCTGGATCCTGGACGAGTAGTCAGATGCTGTCGCGTACCGCCGAAAACCTCTACTGGCTCGCCCGCTATGTCGAACGGGCCGAATATCTCGCGCGCACCATCGATGCGACGCTGCGCGTCACCGCGCTTCCCGCCGCCTATATCGGCAAGACCAATGAATGGGACTCGGCGCTTCTCACCGCCGGCGTCGCCGCGAGCTTCTATCAGCAATACGAAGTCGCCAACGAGCACAACGTCGTCGACTACCTCTCGTTCTCGGCAAGCAATCCATCATCGATCAGGAACTGCATCGAGGCGGCGCGGCTGAACTCGCGCTCGGTGCGCACCGCGCTCACCAGCGAGATGTGGGACACCATCAACTCGGCCTGGATCGAACTCCAGGAGGTCTGGAGCAAGGGCACCTCCACGCGCGAGGATCTCGCCAAATTCCTGCGCTTCGTGCAGGAGACTTCGCTGCGCTTCGACGGCTCGGCCTACCGGACCATGCTGCGCAACGACGCCTACTGGTTCTCGCGGATGGGCGTGCATCTGGAGCGCGCCGACAACACCGCGCGCATCCTCGACGTGAAGTACCATGTGCTGCTGCCCGAGGAGGAGCATGTCGGCGGCCCGCTCGACTTCTATCAGTGGAGCTCGATCCTGCGCTCGGTCTCGGCGCTGACAGCCTATCACTGGGTCTATCGCGAGACGCTGAAGCCGTGGCTGATTGCGGACCTGCTCATCCTCAACGACACGCTGCCGCGCTCACTGGCAAGCTGCTACGGCAATCTCGTGCGCAACCTCGACCAGATCGGCGTCGCCTACGGCCGCCAGGGCCCCGCCCAGCGCCATGCCCGCGGCATCCGCAACCGGCTGGAACACAGCAATATGAACGACATTTTCCAGCACGGCGTGCATGAATTCATTCAGGAATTCATCACGGACAATTCCAGGCTGGGCGAAATCATCACGAAGCAGTATTTGATCTGATGTCCCCCGGCTGACGAAAACGGGATATCGTCATGGCCGGGCTTGTCCCGGCCATCCACGTTCTTGCTTTTGCGCGGCGAGGAAGATCGTGGATGGCCGGGACAAGCCCGGGCATGACGAGCTTCTTCGCAATAGGCAGCGGGTCTAACCACTAACTTCACGGTCCACCATGCGCCTGCGAATCCTGCACACCACGACCTATCGCTACGAGCCGCCGGCCACCAGCGTGATCCAGATCCTGCGCATGACGCCCGGCAGCCATGACGGGCAGTATGTGGCGGAGTGGCAGATCGACGTCTCGACTGACACCAAGCTCGACACCCATGAGGATGCCTTCGGCAACGTCACCCATGTGCTGTCCTGCGGACCCGTCGGCGACATCAAGATCACCGCCGAGGGCCTGATCGAGACCCACGACACCGGCGGCGTGCTGCGCGGCGCCGACGAGCGCTTTCCGGCCGGCATGTTCTTGCGCGCCACCGACCTCACCACCGTCAATCCGGCGATGACGGCGGTCGCGCGGCAGTTGCGCAGCGAGGCCGAGAGAGACACGCTCGGCTTCCTGCACACGCTGATGACGCAAATCAGCGATCACATGACCTTCGACGAGGATCCGACCAACAGCGGCACCTCGGCGGCCGAAGCGTTCACGCTCAAGCGCGGCGTCTGCCAGGACTACGCGCATATCTTCATCGCCTGCGCCCGCAGCGGCGGCGTGCCGGCGCGCTTCGTCTCCGGCCATTTCCTGCGCTCGGACGGCACGGTGCACCAGGATGCCGGCCATGCCTGGGCGGAAGCTTACGTCGACGGTCTCGGCTGGGTCGGCTTCGATCCCGCCAACTGCATCTGCACCACCGACGCCCATGTCCGCGTTGCGATCGGGCTCGACTATCTCGGCGCAGCCCCCGTGCGCGGCACCCGCTATGGCGGCGGTGCGGAGACGCTGACGGTGGCCGTGAAGGTCGAGCAGGCCGGCCGCGGCGGGCAATCGCAGTCGCAGTCACAGCGGCAAAGCTAGGCGCTGCGGTATCTCGTCACGAGGCATCTGCGGCGCAATCACGTCGCAGCGTTACAGCTGTAATCGACGACGGCCCGCGCTGAAACCGTCCCGTAGCGCCATCTCTTCAACCTCCGTTGTGATCCGTTTCCGCAACAGAGGTTGAGACAGATGCGGCTTCACGAAAAGAACAAGAAGCATTCCGTGCCCCTGCGCGATCCCCACCAAGACATGCTTGCGGGGATCCGGGAGTTGGCTCCCGAGATCAAGGCCCGCGCCGCGGAGATCGAAGCCGCACGCCGCGTCCCGTCCGACCTCGTGGAACGGCTGCGGTCGATCGGGCTCTTCCGGATGTTCGTTCCGCGCAGCCAAAGCGGGCTGGAGCTGGATTTTCCGGCCGGACTGGAGGTTATCAAGGCACTGACCCAGCTCGACGGCTCGATCGGCTGGATCTCGATTGTCGGCGGAGTCGGCAGCCTTTTCGCCGCCGCAGCACACCCTGAACTGTACCAGCAAATTTATAAGGACGGTCCGGACGTGGCGATCTGCGGCTCATCCCAACCGGGTGGAACGGCAGAGCGCGTGGCCGACGGCTATCGCGTCAAGGGCCGCTGGCCGTTCGCCAGCAGTTGCACCCACGCCGACTGGATCGGCGGGTTCTGCATCGTCACCGAAAATGGCAAGCCGGTCCCCGGCCCGCAAGGCAAGCCGCAGGTTCGCGTCGCTGTGCTGCCGGCGCGTGACTGGGAGATCGAGGACACCTGGCACGCGGCAGGGCTGAAGGGCACCGGCAGCCATCACATCACGCTACGGGAGACGCTGGTTCCCGAGACCCATGTCTTCGATGTCGAAGCTCCCCCTCGCATGTCGGGTCCGCTCTATCAGGCGTTGCGGCAATGGTTGCCATTGGTGCACGGCGCATTCTCGGTGGGTCTCGCCGAAGGCACTGTCGACGACTTGCTTGCGCTGGCCCATACCGGGAGGCAGCAATTGTATGCGGCCGTCCCGATGCGGGAGTCCGAGACCTTCCAGTACGAGCTCGGCCGGATTTCCGCCGACCTCCGGGCTGCGCAGGCCTTGCTCGAGGTGCAGATCGCCAGCCACTGGCGCCGCGCGATCGCCGGCACGCTGAGAGACGAAGACCTCATGATCGAGGGCGCCCGATCCGCGGTCTGGCTCGCCACGACCTGCGTCGGCATCGCGGATGCCTGTTTTGCGCTGGCCGGAAGCAGCGCGGTCTACGACAGCTCGCCGCTGCAGCGGCGCCTGCGCGACGTTCACGTCGGGGCGCAGCACGCCCATGCGCAGCAGCGGCAATATGTCGACGTCGGCAAGCTGGCCTTGCGCCGCTCGGCCGGGCATGCCGGCTGAGCGCTCGAGCCGTGCTACACTCGCGGGATCAGACCTGACCCCGCGAGGTACCCCATGGCGACCGTAAAGCTGCTTTCGGACGATGAACTCTCCGCCGAGGCGCGCGCCGTTTTCGACGATATCCGCAAGGTGCGGAAGTCGGACTTCGTCAACAATTTCTGGCGCGCGCTGGCGCATGATCCGAAGACGCTGCGGCGGACCTGGGAGAGCATCAAGGAGGTGATGGCACCCGGCGCGCTCGATCCCAAGATCAAGGAAATGCTCTATGTCGCGGTCTCGATCGCGCATGGCTGCAGCTACTGCATCCATTCGCACACCGCGGGCGCACGGGCCAAGGGCATGACCGAGGCCGAATATGGCGAGATGCTCGCCATCGTCGGCATGGCCGCGGAGACCAACCGGCTGGTCACGGCGCTCGGCGTCCCCGTCGACGAGGCGTTTCTCGTCGATGCCGCTGAATGAGCGGCAGAGACAACCGTTTCGCCGGAGAATGACGACCTCCCCCGGGGAATCGGGGGTTTCATGCCTCCCCGAAATTGGCTAGTAATTCCGCGCAAACGCGTTCGGGGACGGGAAATGACCTATTGTTGCGGAATCCTGGTTCGGGACGGTCTGGTGATGATCGCCGACACCCGAACCAATGCCGGGCTCGACAATGTCTCGACCTTCCGCAAGCTCCACATCTTCTCCAAACCCGGCGACCGCATCATGGCGATCGCCAGCGCCGGTAACCTCGCCATCAGCCAGTCGGTGCTGTCGACACTGACCGAAGGCCTGGAGGACCCCACCACGGGCGAGATCGAGACGCTGATGAACGCGCCGACCATGTTCCAGGCCGCCCAGCGCATCGGCCGGGCGATCCGGGCGGTGCACGCGACCGAAGGACCGGCGCTGAGATCCGAAGACGTCTCCTTCGACGTCTCCTTCCTGTTCGGAGGCCAGATCAAGGGCGCGCGCATGCGCCTGTTCATGGTCTACACCGCCGGCAATTTCATCGAGTGCACCACGGACACGCCCTACCTGCAGATCGGCGAGCACAAATACGGCAAGCCGGTGCTCGACCGCGCCATGCATTACGACGTCGAGCTCTACGAGGCGCTGAAGACCAGCCTGATCTCGATGGACTCGACCATGCGCTCCAATCTCGGCGTTGGGCTGCCGATCGACGTGCTGGTGGTGCGTGCAGACGCCTGTGATGCCGATCTCAACCACCGCATCGAGGCGGGCGAGCCCTATTTCCACGACCTGCGCTCGCGCTGGTCGGCGGCCTTGCGCGCGGCGCATCAGAACATTCCGCGGCCGCCCTACAAGAACGAAAAAGAACCAAAAACCTGACAGCCAACTTGAAGAGAGAAAAGGCAGGAAACGATGAGTGAAGCAAACAAGATCGCAGTGGTGACGGGCGCGGGCACTGGTGTCGGGCGCGCGGCGTCGCTGGCGTTGATGAACATCGGCTTCACCGTGGTGCTGGTCGGGCGCCGGCTCGACATGCTCGAGGAGACCGCGAAGCTCGGCCCCGCGGGCAAGAGCCTGTGCGTCACCGCGGACATGACCAAGCCGGACTCCATTGCCGCGCTGTTCGACAAGGTGAAGGCGACCTACGGCCGGCTCGACGTGCTGTTCAACAATGCCGGCATGGGCGCGCCGGCGGTGAACTTCGAGGATCTCAGCCTCGAGCAGTGGCAGGCGGTGGTGAACACCAACCTCACCGGCCCGTTCCTGTGCACCCAGCACGCCTTCCGCATCATGAAGGACCAGAGCCCGCGCGGCGGCCGCATCATCAACAACGGCTCGATCTCGGCGCACGCGCCGCGTCCGTTCTCGGCGGCCTATACCTCGACCAAGCACGCCATCACGGGCCTCACCAAGGCCTCCAACCTCGACGGCCGCATGTACGACATCGCGGTCGGCCAGGTCGACATCGGCAATGCCGCGACGCCCATGACCGATCGCATGGTCAACGGCCCCGGCGTGCTGCAGCCCGACGGCACCACCAAGCACGAGCCGCGCATGGACGCCAAGGCGGTCGGCGACGCCGTCGCCTACATGGCCGGCCTGCCGCTCGATGCCAACGTGCTGACCATGACGGTCATGGCGACCAAGATGCCGTTTGTCGGACGGGGCTGAACTAAAAAAGTGAAAAACAACCCCATGCACAGTAGGCGGCGTGGGGTTGCGACTTGCCTTTGGCAAACGCGGTGACGTCGGCTAAATCCCCGCGCTGCCTCCACAATCGTCATTGCGAGCGCAGCGAAGCAATCCAGGGTGTTTCCGCGGAGAGATTCTGGATTGCTTCGTCGCTTTGCTCCTCGCAACGACGGATGATAGAGCGGAGCCCTACTCCAAGCTCTCCACCTGCCGCAGCGCCGGAAACAGCTTCATCCACAGCAGCGCGACCGCGACGGTGCAGACGCCGCCGAGCACGGCCGCAGGCATCGCGCCGAGCAGCGCGGCTGCGACGCCGCTCTCGAACTGGCCGAGCTGGTTGGAGGCGTTGATGAAGAGGAAGTTCACCGCGCCGACCCGGCCGCGCATCTCGTCGGGGGTTGAGAGCTGCACCAGCGAGAAGCGGATCACGACGCTGATCGTGTCGGCGGCGCCCAGAACCGCGAGCGACAACACCGACAGCCACATCCACGACGACAGCGCGAACACGACCGTGGCGACGCCGAACACGATCACAGCCTGGAACATGCGCAGGCCCACATGCCGCGAGATGGCGTGACGCGCGAGCACCATGGTCATCAGCAGCGCACCGACCGCGGGCGCGGCGCGCAAGATCCCGAGCCCCATCGGGCCGGTCTGGAGGATGTCGCGGGCATAGATCGGCAACAGCGCGGTGACGCCGCCGAACAGCACGGCAAACAGATCGAGCGAGATGGTGCCGAGGATCGCCGGATTGCTGCGGATGAAGCGGACGCCGGCGAAGATGTTGTCGGCGTCCGTCCCCTCCTTGGAGACCGCCTGCGGGCGCGGCCGGATGAAGCCAGTCAAAATCATCCCGAGAATCCAGAACAGCAGCATCACGGCAAAGGCAAGATGCGGCGCGACCGCATAGGCAAAGCCGCCGAGCGCCGGACCCGTGATGGTCGCGACCTGCCCCGCGCCGCTCGCGACTGCGGTTGCGCGCTGGAGCGATCCCTGCGGCGCGATCAGCGGCAAGAGAGCCGCGGTGGTCGGGCTCTCGAAGGCGCCGGCAATGCCGAGCACGAAGGTCGCGATGAAGATCTGCACCTCGCTGACCAGGCCGAGATAGGTGATGATTGCGAGATAGAGCGCGGTGGCGGCTTCCACGAGCTGGCAGAGCTGGACCACGCGCTTGCGCTCGAAACGGTCGGCGGCGTGGCCGGCGACGAACACCAGAAGCGCGGTGGGCAGGAACTGCACGAGGCCGACCATGCCGAGATCGAAGGCCGAGCCGGTGAGATCATAGATCTGCCAGCCGATCGCGACCGCCGCGATCTGGCTGGAAAAGCGCGACAGGCTGCGCGAGAGCAGGAAGAACAGGAAAGCGCGGTGGGCGAGGAGCGCGCGGGCACTGACCGGCGGACTGGCTGATATTGGCTGCTCTGGCATCGCCTCTTGGGTCACCCTGGACCGTCCGCCCCCTGATGTCGACGTGCCCTCGCGTGACTGAGGCGCACCTGCTTGTCAACAGCGGGAGGTTCAGGTCATCTCCCGGCATTGCGTTTGCAACGCGGGCGCGACCATAATCATTGGGGGTTTTGGGGACACCATGCTGCGCTTGCAGTCGGCACTCGGCATTTTCGCATTGCTGTTGATCGCTTTCGCGTTGGCGGAGAATCGCCGCGCCGTATCGCTGCGGCAGGCGGCGATTGGCCTCATCGCGACCTTCGTCACCGCGGCTGTCCTCCTGAAAGTGCCCGTCGTCGCACGGGCTTTTGGGGCGATCAACGACGCTGTCGGCGCGATCTCCGCGGCCTCGCGCGCCGGCTCCTCCTTCGTGTTCGGCTATGTCGGGGGCGGTCCCCTGCCCTTCGACGCGAAGGTGCCGGGCGCCGATTTCATCCTGGCGTTCCAGGCGCTGCCGATCGTGCTGGTCATGAGCGTGCTGACGACGCTCTTGTTCTATTGGCGCGTGCTGCCGCCGGTCGTGCGTGGCATGGCCTGGCTGCTGGAGCGGACGCTGGGCGTCGGCGGCGCGGTCGGGCTCTCGACCGCGGCCAACATCTTCCTCGGCATGGTCGAGGCACCGCTGTTCGTGCGGCCGTATCTGGCGCAGATGACGCGCAGCGAATTGTTCCTGGTGATGACCGGCGGCATGGCCGGCATCGCCGGCACGGTGCTGGTGCTCTACGCGACGCTGCTGGCGCCGCTCATTCCCGATGCCGCCGCCCATTTCGTCATCGCCTCGGTGCTGGGCGCGCCGGCCGCGATCCTCGTCAGCCTGATCATGGTGCCGGAGACTTCCGACAAGCGCACCGGCGGCGCGCTGGAGGATCCTGAGATGGACGTCTCCGGCCCGATGGATGCGATCGTGAAGGGGACGAGCGCGGGGATCGAACTGCTGATCAACATCGTCGCCATGCTGCTGGTGCTGGTGGCGCTGGTCTATCTCGTCAACGCCATCCTCGGCCTGCTGCCCAATATCGGCGGCGCCGCGATCTCGCTGCAACGGCTGCTCGGCCTCGTGATGGCGCCGGTGTGCTGGCTGATGGGATTGCCCTGGGACCAGGCGGTGACCGCCGGCAGCCTGATGGGCACCAAGACCGTGCTCAACGAGCTGATCGCCTATGTCGACTTCTCGAAGCTGCCGCCCGATACGCTCGATCCGCGCTCGCGCTTGATCATGCTCTACGCAATGTGCGGCTTCGCCAATTTCGCCAGCCTCGGCATCATGATCGGCGGCTTAGGTGTGATGGCGCCGGGGCGGCGCGAGGAGATCAACGCGCTCGGGCTGAAATCGATCGTGTCGGGAACGCTGACGACGTGTTTGATGGGCGCGGTGGTGGGGGTGTTGAGTTAGGCTCTCTCCACCCGTCATTGCGAGCGAAGCGAAGCAATCCAGAATCTTTCCGCGGAGATAGTCTGGATTGCTTCGTCGCAAGGGCTCCTCGCAATGACGAGCGGAGAGACGTGCGCGCCCTTCCCGACTGCGTCTACGCCTTCAACTCCACCGTCCTGAACTCCGCCGGCAGGATCACCTCCAGCAGCTCCACGTCATCCGAATAATCCAGGATCATGTGCTTGATCTTCGGCGGCTGGGTCCAGGCGCTGCCTTCCTTCATCAAGGTCTCGCCCTGGCCGTCCATGTAGGTCTTCACCCAGCCCTTGAGCACGTAGACCATCTGGAATTCGACGTCGTGGAAGTGCAGCTTCGACACCTCGTTCGGATCGCAGGGTCCTTGCAGGCGGATCACGTGGGCTTGCGCGAGGCCGTGGCTGGCTTCGGCGATGCCGAGGTCGCGATACTTTGCGTAGGCGCGCAGGCCGTCGGCCTTGAAGTCTTCCTCGCGGTGATGGCTGATGGCGATGCGCTGCTTGGGACGGGCGGGCTTTTTCGGAGCGGCCTTCGCCGGTGTCGTGCGCGCCTTCGCCTTCACCGCCTTGCGCGCCGAGGATCGTGCCACGGCCTTGGCTCCGCTCCGCTTCTTCACCGCGGCCTGGGTTGCGCTGCGCGATTTTGTTTTCTTGGCCATGGGCCGCCTCCCTGTTGTTATGGGCGGAGGCTAGCACAGAACGAGATATCGTAGGGCGGGCAAAGCGAAAGCGTGCCCACCATTGCCAGATGCAATCGCGGAGAGATGGTGGGCACGGCGCGAGCGCGCCTTTGCCCACTCTACGATGCCGGCGCGCTGTTCAATGCAGCCGGAACACGCCATCCACGGCGCGCAGCTCGGCCGGCTTGATCAGCTTGGAATGCGCGACGGTCACCGAATGGAGCGGACCGTCGAGCTTCTCCTGCCAGAACGCCAGGAAATCCTTCAGCGCCGGAAATTTCGGAAACATGTCGTAGTTCTGCCAGACGTAGGTCTGGAGAAGCGAGGGATGATCGGGCATCCGATAGAGAATTTGCGCCGTCGTCAGCCCGTAACCCAAAAGCTGTTTCCGGAAATCTTCGGAAACGCCCCCACTCCGCAAGCCCATGCCAACCTCCTTTGCAGGAGCGCATTCAAAGGGCGGCTTGGTCGGTGTGCGCCTTACGAGCCACCCGGTACTGATGCGCTCACATGAGAGAAATGTGACGCAAACTGACAATCCATCTCAAGCCCAAAAGTTTAACAAGCTGTTGAAATTCAATGCTTTAGCAGCAGAGACGGCTCCGTGCTAATACGGTCACCGAGCGGGTTAACGATGGTAAAGAGATTCTGGCACCCGGGCCTTCAGAGTGCCGAATTTTCTGCTAGAAGCCCTTGCCCCCGCAAAATTCCTGTCCTATTTCAGCTTCGCCTGTGCTAGCACTCGCGGGCACAGACTGCTAACGCCAAAAAATTCCCATACCGTGCAACTACTTAGGAGGACTGCATGAAATTCCGTCCGCTTCACGACCGCGTCGTGGTCAAGCGTATCGACGCAGAAGAGAAGACCGCCGGCGGCATCATCATTCCCGACACTGCCAAGGAAAAGCCCTCGCAGGGCGAAGTCGTCGCCGTCGGCCCCGGTGGCCGCGACGAAGCTGGCAAGCTGATCCCGATCGACCTGAAGGTCGGCGACCGCGTGCTGTTCGGCAAGTGGTCCGGCACCGAGGTCAAGATCGACAACGTCGACCTGCTGATCATGAAGGAAAGCGACATCATGGGCGTCCTCGACGTCCCCGCTTCCAAGAAGAAGGCGGCCTAAGAGCCCCCTCTCCCCACCAGCTAAACACCTAAGGAAAAATCCAGATGTCAGCTAAAGAAGTCAAATTCGGCGTCGATGCACGCGACAAGATGCTGCGTGGCGTCGACATCCTCGCCAACGCCGTCAAGGTGACGCTCGGCCCCAAGGGCCGCAACGTCGTCCTCGACAAGTCGTTCGGCGCTCCCCGCATCACCAAGGACGGCGTCACCGTCGCCAAGGAGATCGAGCTCGACGACAAGTTCGAGAACATGGGCGCGCAGATGGTGCGCGAAGTCGCCTCCAAGTCGGCTGACGCGGCCGGCGACGGCACCACCACCGCAACCGTGCTCGCGGCTGCGATCGTTCGTGAAGGCGCAAAGTCGGTTGCCGCCGGCATGAACCCGATGGACCTGAAGCGTGGTATCGACCTGGCCGTGGAAGCCGTGGTCGCCGACCTCGTCAAGAACTCCAAGAAGGTCACCTCGAACGACGAGATCGCCCAGGTCGGCACCATCTCGGCGAACGGCGATGCCGAAATCGGCAAGTTCCTCTCCGACGCCATGAAGAAGGTCGGCAACGAGGGTGTCATCACCGTCGAGGAAGCCAAGTCGCTCGAGACCGAGCTCGACGTCGTCGAGGGCATGCAGTTCGACCGCGGCTACATCTCGCCCTACTTCGTCACCAACGCCGACAAGATGCGCGTTGAGATGGACGACGCCTACATCCTCATCAACGAGAAGAAACTCTCCTCGCTGAACGAGCTGCTGCCGCTGCTCGAGGCCGTGGTGCAGACCGGCAAGCCGCTGGTCATCGTCGCCGAGGACGTCGAGGGCGAAGCGCTCGCGACCCTCGTCGTCAACCGTCTGCGCGGTGGTCTGAAGGTCGCGGCCGTCAAGGCTCCGGGCTTCGGCGATCGCCGCAAGGCCATGCTGCAGGACATCGCGATCCTGGCCGGCGGCCAGGCGATCTCGGAAGATCTCGGCATCAAGCTCGAGAACGTCACGCTCAACATGCTCGGTCGCGCCAAGAAGGTGATGATCGACAAGGAGAACACAACGATCGTCAACGGCGCCGGCAAGAAGGCCGACATCGAGGCGCGCGTGGCCCAGATCAAGGCGCAGATCGAGGAGACCACCTCGGACTACGACCGTGAGAAGCTCCAGGAGCGTCTCGCCAAGCTCGCAGGCGGCGTCGCGGTGATCCGCGTCGGCGGCGCGACCGAGGTCGAGGTGAAGGAGCGCAAGGATCGCGTTGATGACGCGATGCATGCGACCCGCGCGGCGGTCGAGGAAGGCATCGTCCCGGGCGGCGGCGTCGCCCTGCTCCGTGCCTCCGAGCAGCTCAAGGGTCTGCGCACCAAGAACGACGACCAGAAGACCGGCGTCGAGATCGTGCGCAAGGCGCTGTCGGCTCCCGCTCGCCAGATCGCGATCAACGCCGGTGAAGACGGTTCGGTGATCGTCGGCAAGATCCTGGAGAACAAGACCTACGCTTACGGCTTCGACTCCCAGACCGGCGAGTACGTCAACCTGGTCACCAAGGGCATCATCGACCCGACCAAGGTGGTCCGTACCGCGATCCAGAACGCAGCCTCGGTTGCCGCGCTCCTGATCACCACGGAAGCCATGGTCGCCGAGCTGCCCAAGAAGGGCGGCGCCGGTCCGGCGATGCCCCCGGGCGGCGGAATGGGCGGCATGGACTTCTGATCCAGCCGTTCAGATACGATACGGAATGCGAAACCCCGGCAGCGATGCCGGGGTTTTTGTTTTGGGGCGGCGCCCCGATGCAACGCCTTGTGGCGACCTGCGAGCGCACCTACAATTCAAAGGTGTATCCTTCGGATCACTAATGCTGCAGGATCCCGTGGAGCCCTGACGAGAATTGCAATGCCGCACCGCAAGATACGTCCGCTGCTGGCAGCCCTTGTCATCATCTCCGCTGCGGGCCTTTCCGCGCCGACGCCCGTAGACGCGGCGGACAACAATGACGCGATTGGGAAGATGGAAGGGACATGGCCGGATTGGCTTCCGCGAGCCGAGCAATGCCCCGCTGACTCCATGCCGGCGAACGCGGGCGCACCTGCTTTTTCGATCGAAGGATGCTCGGCTGCGGCGGAGCAGTGCCTTGATCGCTGTCGGGCGGGCAACGCGAGCGACTGCTACGCAGCCGCACTCGTCGTCCAGCGGATGATCAAGACCGGGCCGCTCTCCGATGCGCTGTTTCTGAGGGCCTGCAAGCTCGGCGTTGCTTCAGGCTGTACGAACGTTGCCGCCAGCATGGAAGACAGCGGCGACTATGCCTGTCCCAATCGGACGTATGAACTGGCATGCGGCCGAGACGATCCCTGGGCATGCACGATGATGGGATTTCACTTGATCAAAGGTATCGGCGTCGAAAAGAACAACGCCCGGGCGCGGCGTTTCTTGGCGAAATCCTGCCGCTTTGGCGTCACGGACGAAGCCTGCGCAAACGCGAAGGCCTTTCTGAAAGAGATTGGCGACTGAAGGGCTCGGCCCGACGACCTTCGGAAAACGAACCTTGCGGACGAATGAATTCCGGGCTCAGCGCTACGCGCCCCCCCGGAATGACGGCGGCGCCCCTCACCACACCTTCCCCAGCCGCTCCATGTGCGGCTCGCCGTCTTCGTCGAGCGACCAGATGATCCGCGTCACCCGCCCGACGAGGTTGTCCATCGGGATGAAACCCATCGTTGCCATCACGCGGCTGTCGCTCGAGTTGTCGCGGTTGTCGCCCAGCACGAAGAAATGGCCGGGCGGCACGGTGTAGACATTGGTGTTGTCGTAGTAGCCGTTCTCGACGCAGTCGTAGGTGATGTAGGAATTGCCATTGGGCAGCGTCTCGCGCCAGCGCTTGACCTTGACGCTGCCATCCAGACCGCAGGCGGTGCCGGCGAGCCCGTTTGCGAGCGCGACGCGCGTCACCGGTCTGTCATTGAGGACAAGCTGTCCCTGCCGCATCTGGATGCGGTCGCCGGGCAGCCCGACCACGCGCTTGACGTAGTCGACCGAGGTGTCCTTTGGCGCGCGAAACACGACTACGTCACCGTGCTCGGGCTCGGCCGCAAAGACACGGCCCGAGATCCAGGACGGTGCGAAAGGAAAGGAATAGCGGCCGTAGCCATAGGCGTATTTGGCGGCGAAGACGTAGTCGCCGACGACCAGCGTCGGGGTCATCGAGCCGGAAGGAATGTTGAACGGCTGATACAGGAAGAAGCGAAACAGGAACGGCGGCGACCACAGCACCGGGATCAACAGGATCAGGACGACGATCGCTTTCCATTCCCGCGGCCGGGCCGTAGGGCGGATCGTTTGCTGAAGAGTGGTCATTCGCTTGCCATGATCGAGATTGTGGTCGTCACCGTGAGATTACGCAACCTTCGCGCGCGTGCAATACCCACTCATGGTTTTGGTCGCACGGGCGCGCGCACGCGTTCATCGCAAGCGTCGACAATGGAGATGTGAAGGGCCGCCCGTGGGCGGCCCTTCTGCTTCATGCGCTCTCGGGCGCCTTCAGGCGCACGAGCCGGGTCAGGAGGGCATCGAGGCCCTCGCCGTTGCCGGCATGGAGGTCGATGCGGCCGACCTTCTCGACCAGCCGCTCCAGCGACTCCAGCTCCTTGAGCCGCAGCAGCAGGGGGTTCTCCTCCATCAGGCGGGCGGTGTTCAGGAGTGAACGCGTCGCCGCGGTCTCCTCCTGCCGGCGGATCAGGTTCGCCTTCGCGACCCGCTCCGCCTCCACCACCTTGTTCACCAGCTCCCGGATCTCGCCGGGCAGGATCACGTCCTTGACGCCGAGCTCGGTCACCTCCATGCCGGACTCCGCGACGCGTGCACGCACATAGTCGCGCAGCTCCGCATCCAGCGCCGCCTTCGCAGACAGCACCTCGTCCAGCGTCCGGCCCGCCACCGCCTCGCGGATCGCGAACTGCACCAGCCGGTACAGCCACGCATCCACGTCGGGCACGGTCGCAACCGTGCGCTCGGGATCGACGATCCTGCGGAACGCCGTCAGCGTCACCCGCAGCGCGATGCGATCCTTGGTCAGCATCTCCTGCGCGGTGATCTCGACCGCCTGGGGCCGCAGGTCGAGGCGCTTCACCTCGATCTTGCGGCCGACGGTCCAGAAGGCGTGCCGGCCGGGCGCAAGCCGCTCCACGAGCCGGCCCTCGACATAGAGCAGGCCCGCCTCGTGGTTCTCGACCACCGCTTCCATCACGACGGTCGAGCGGTTGCGCTCGATCATGGTCAGGTGCCGCGCGCCAACCCGAGGATCGGCGGAAACATCGATGCGCTCGACATCGATGCGGGTCGCGACCTTCCAGTAGACGCGCGCCTGCCAGGGCGTCATCAGATGCACGGGCCGGCCGTCGAGGCTGACGATGGCGATCTCGTCCGCCTTGGTCTCGATCGCCTCGAACAGCTCAGCGGCCAGATCAGGCCGCGCGGCCTTCAGTACCGCGTAGCGATCCGCGGGGAATTCGCTGCGCACCACGTCGAGCACCTCGGCCTTCAGCTCGTGCAGGGGATCGAACAAGCGATGCTTGCCGGGCGCGAGCACGCGCACGAGCTGTCCGTTGCGCGTGAGCAACGCACGCTCGCCATCCTTCACCGTCACGTTCAACATCAGCAAGTGCCAGGTCATGGCACGCCTCCTTCGTTTGCGCCCGGCCGGATGCCGGACAGCAGGTTTCGTTTGCAAAGGACGTGAGGACGCGGACGACGCTTCCCGGGAAATCAGCGGGCCGGGGCTTGAACTTGCATGATGACGGGCGCACGCGCGCGATCGCTCGACGCGTGTCGAGCGGTCATGCGGAGCCACCCGGCATCAGCGCAAGCGGTATCGACCCGCGGCGCAAAGCCGGTCTCACAGTGTCTAGGTTCGGACGGTAAGCCTTTCGGCAAAACGGCCGGACTGCGACTGAAGCGCGCGTCCGGTCCTCGTCAGAGGTATCAGCTTTTCAGGCTGAAACGGAGCGCTGGAGCGGGATTCGAACCCGCGACAGGATGAGTAACAGTCATCTGCTCTACCAAACTGAGCTATCCTTTGTGCAAGAGACCGGAATCGAACCGATGCCTTCGGGTGTTCAGCCCGACGCTCTCCATGAGCTACGTCCTGCGTTTGCCCTTCATTCGGCGGAACACGAAACCGCAGAGCGGCTCGCGCCAGCCGGGATCTCAGAGAGCCCGAACCCATGGCCTAGCGAAGGAGGGCGCTAATAGACGAAGCACGTTCGGGTTGCAAGGGGGTGGTGCGAGATTTTTTTTGGTTTGTCATTCCGGGGCGCGGCGAAGCCGCGAGCCCGGAATCCATAACCACAGGCCCTAATTGGAGATGCCGCTGTAGAGATCATCCCAATTCGGATTCTGTTCATCGATCAATCGCGTCTTCCAATCCCGCCGCCATTTCTTGAGCTCTTTCTCGCGAGCGATTGCGCTTACGGGGTCATCGAAAGTCTCGAACAGAACCAGCTTGTCGATCCCGTATCGCTTGGTGAAACCCGGGACGATCTTGGTCTTGTGCTCGTAGACGCGTCGAACGAGGTCGCTCGTTACACCGATGTACAACGTGCCGTACTTCCTACTTGCCAGGATGTAGACGTAGTAGGCCATTCCTCCAGCCTGTGGTTATGGATTCCGGGCTCGGCGCTTCGCGCCGCCCCGGAATGACGACCGGATGTTAGAATCACGCGAAGACAATCTCAACCAAAAGATGCAACAAGAGATCTTGCTGTCGAATGACTGAAGCGTGACGTCAACCGCGCGACGTTTCCTGAAAACACGCCCTCACCCAGTCGATCGTCACACGCGTCGCGGGATCGCGCTTGAGGTGGTTCTGCACCAGCAGCCAGGCGTCGCGCCGCTTCGGCAGCAGCGTGGCGCGCAGGCGGCGATCGCCGAGCAAGTCCGCGCAAACATACTCCGGCAACACGCCGGCGGCCCGATGCGCGCGGATCAGGTTACGGATGACGCGAACGTTGTCGGTGACGCAGCGCGCGCGGGCTTGCTTCATGCGCAGGAATTGCATCTCGGGAATGGCACCGAGTTCGTCCGGATAGGCGCACAGCACCGGCTCGCCCTCGGTCGCAACAGGCTCGAAATAATAAAGCTTGACGTCGCCGAGCCTGGAGATCGCGAAGTCACCCTTGTCGGGTTTGCGCAGCCGGATGGCGAGATCGGCTTCCCAGCGCGAGAACTTGACGTTCTCGCTCGAGGTGAGGAATTGCAGCGTCAGGCCGGGATTGGCGCGCAGGAAGTCGCTCGCGCGCGGCGACAGCACCTCCTCAGCGAACGTGTTGGTGGAGGCGATGCGCAGGCGTCCCACCGGACCTGCCAGGCTCGCGCCGACGCGACCGATCTCGGCGGCATGTGCGGCCATCGCCTCGACATGCGCCAGCACCGCCTCGCAACTCCGCGTCGGCCTGCGGACGCCGTCGGCCGCCTCGAACAGACGCAAACCGAGTGCACGCTCGATGCGCGACAGCCTGCGCCCGACCGTGGTTTCGTCGATGCGCAGCCGCGCGCTGGCGCCCGCGTAGGTGCCCTCGTCCCTGACGGCAGCGATGATGCGCAGATCGTCCCAGTTCATTGCGTCAGGTTATACCGGCCGGGAGCAGCCTGCAATATCGCAGCCACCCGCTGCAATATCCCTGCATATCGGCAGGCATTCCCGAGGCTATGTTTGTGCAGCCTCTTGCCCCGGAGATTTCCAGACCATGACGACCGCAAAGACCCTGCTGCAGCTCGCCGGTGCCGATCTCAACCCGCCGCGTCTTGGCGACGCCGCGCTGGTGCTGATCGATATCCAGAACGAATATCTCGCGGGTCCCCTCGCTCTGCCCGACGCGGGACCTGCGATCGCGCGGGCGGCTGCGCTCCTGGCACGGGCACGCGAGAGCGGAGCCGCGATCATCCATATCGCCCATCGCGGCAAGGCCGGCAGCCTGTTCGATCGCGGCGCCGACCGCGGCGCCATCGTCGCCGAGCTGAGCCCCCGTGCCGGCGAGCTGGTGATCGAGAAGGAGTTGCCCAATGCATTTGCCGGCACTGATCTGCAGGCGCGCCTTGCCGCAACCGACAGGAAGAACATCGTACTGGCCGGCTTCATGACGCATATGTGCGTCAGCTCCACCGCCCGTGCCGCGCTCGACCTCGGCTTTCGCACGACTGTTGACGCCGATGCCTGCGCCACGCGCGACCTGCCCGACGGCCGCGGCGGCACGCTGGACGCCCGGACCATCCACGAGGTTGCACTCGCCGAGCTATCCGACCGCTTCGCGATCATCGCGCGCGGCGATGCGCTGAAATAACGGAGCAACGCGATGCTGCAGCTCTATTTCTCGCCGATGGCCTGCTCGCTTGCGAGCCGCATCGCGCTGATGGAGGCCGGCCTCGATGCGCGTTATCATCTGGTGCATCTCCGGACCAAGACGGTCGCCGACGACGACGGCGATTTCCGCGGCGTGTCGCCGAAGGCCGCGGTGCCGGTCCTGGTGCTGGAGAACGGCGAACGGCTGACCGAAAGCGCGGCGGTGCTGCAATACATCGCCGATGCGAAGCCGGAGGCGGGCCTGGCGCCCCGGTTCGGCGATCCCGACCGCTACCGCCTGCAGGAATGGCTGAGCTTCATCGGCGCCGAGATCCACAAGGCCTTCCTGTTTCCGACCTTCTGGTACAAGGACGACGGCTCGCTCGCCAAGCCGCGTGCGAGGATCACGCAGACATTGGCGGTGCCATCAGCACATCTCGCCGACCGCGAATTCCTCGTCGGCGACCGTTTCACCGTCGCAGATGCCCACCTCGCCTGGGCCCTGCTGCTGCTCCGTCCCGCGGGCGTCGACATCGCGCAATGGCCAAGCCTGTCGGCCTATCTCGCGCGCATGCAGGGGCGGCCCAGCGTGCGGGAGGCGATTGCGACCGAGATGGAGCTGCGCAAGACGGTGGCGGCAAACCCGGCGTGACAGGATGTCACGGTCGCTAAATCTGACGGGTCCGCAGCGAGGGCATTGATACCGACGCGGCATGCGCTAATCTGGGTGAATATTTTTCGATATTTCCCTGGAAGGCATTCATGCGTGCTCCTTCTGGAATTTTGCGTCATTTTTTCCTGCCCCTCCTCGCCCTCTGGCTGAGCCTTGGCCCCGCATCGGCGGACACGCGGGTTGCGCTGGTGATCGGCAACGGCGCTTATGTCTCTACGGCGCAGCTACCCAACCCGTCGCACGATGCCGAAGACGTCGCAGCCTCGCTCAAGCGCAGCGGTTTCGAGGTGTTCCAGGGTATCGACCTGCGCCAGGCCGACATGCAGGACCTGACCATCCGCTTCGCGCGCGCCGCGAGCCGGGCCGATGTCGCCATGTTCTACTACAGCGGCCATGCCATGCAGTACAACGGCGTGAACTATCTAATGCCTGTCGACGCCGTGCTGACGGATGAAGCAGACCTCAAGCGCTTCGTGCGGGTCGACGACATCGTGAACGATCTGCAGCAGGCCAAGAATTTGCGAATCCTCGTGCTCGATTCCTGCCGCGACAATCCGCTGGCCGAAACCTTGAAGCGCTCTGCCGGCTCGACGCGCGCCGCCTCGATCGGACGAGGCCTGTCGAAAGTCGAGGCGCCGCGCGGCACGATCGTGTCGTTCTCGACGCAATCAGGGCAGGTCGCCGCCGACGGCACCGGCCGCAACAGCCCCTACACGACCGCGTTCCTCAAGCACATCGAGGAGCCGCAGGAAATCGGCGACGTCTTTCGCGACATCAGCAGCGACGTCTATGACTCCAGCGGCAAGACCCAGCTGCCGGAGCTGTCGCTGTCGATCATCGGCAAGTTCTACCTGAACGGGCCTGTAACGGTCACGGTCGCGCCGGCGCCCCCCCAAGCTGCACCGAAGGCCGATCCCTGCGCGGCCGCCGAGGCGCACTGGAAGGCTGCTGAGGGCATCGGCACGCTGGGTGCCTTTGAGGATCATCTCGCGAGATTCCCGAATTGCATCTTCGCCACCCTCGCCAAGGCACGCATTGAAGGCCTGAAGCAGAAAGTGGCGGTCGCGCCGAGCGGTAACGCCAGAACCACCGGCAGCAAGGATTTTGACGGCAGCTGGGACGTGACGTTGAACTGCCCGGCTTCCGGCAAGGCGCAGGGCTTCACCAGGCCCCTGGTCGCCACCGTGACCAATGGCGTGTTTCACGCCGAGGTGCAGGGTCCGGGCGGTGTCAATCGGCTGGAGATCGACGGCCAGATCCCCGCGGACGGCAAGACGACCTTGAGCGCGCGCGGCACGACGGGGGCGAGCACCTACACACTCAACAACCTCGCACCCGGCTCGCCTTACGCCTTCACGGTCGACGCGCAGTTCGATCGCACCCGAGGCAGCGGCAAGCGCAACGAGGCGCGGGCCTGCAACCTGGTTTTCGTCAAGCGCTAAGCCGCGCGATGATCGCGCGGCCTCGCATGCAACGCCCGCTCACACGCCCGTCTGGCTGATGAACTTGGTGTTGAAGTAGCCTTCCATCGCCTCGGTGCCGCCTTCCGAACCGTAGCCGGAATCCTTGATGCCGCCGAACGGCACCTCGGGCAGCGCCAGACCAAAGCTGTTGATCGACATCATGCCGGCCTCGACCGCCGCGCCGATCGCAGCCGCCGTCTTGGCCGAGCTGGTGAAGGCGTAAGAGGCAAGACCAAAGGGCAGCCGGTTCGCCTCCTCGACCACGTCGTCGAATGACGAGAAGCGGGAGATCAGGGCGAGCGGGCCGAACGGCTCCTCGTTCATCGCGCGCGCATCCTTCGGCACATCGCTCACCACGGTCGGCTCGAAGAAATGGCCCTTGTTGCCGACACGCTTGCCCCCGGTCTCGAGCCTGGCGCCCTTGCCGACGGCATCCTGCACCATGCCTTCGATGGCGGTGACGCGGCGGGGATTGGCGAGCGAACCCATTTTGGACTCGGGATCGAGGCCATTGCCGACCTTGAACGCCTTGGCGCTGTCGACGAATTTGTCGACGAATTCGCGGAACACGTCGTCCTGCACCAGCATCCGCGTCGGCGAGATGCAGACCTGGCCGGCGTTACGATATTTCGCCGCCGCCAGGATCTTCGCGGCCGAGGTGACGTCGGCATCCCCAAAGACGATCGCCGGCGCATGGCCGCCGAGCTCCATGGTGGCGCGCTTCATGTGCAGGCCCGCGAGCGCGTTGAGCTGCTTGCCGACATGGGTCGAGCCGGTGAAGGAGATTTTCCGGATCACCGGATGCGGGATCAAATATTCGGAGATATCCGACGGCACGCCGTAGACGAGGTTGATGACGCCGTCGGGCACGCCCGCGTCTGCAAACGCGCGGATCAGTTGCGCGGGCGAAGCTGGTGTCTCCTCCGGCGCCTTGACGATGATCGAGCAGCCGGCGGCGAGCGCTGCGGAAAGCTTGCGCACGACCTGGTTGATCGGGAAATTCCACGGCGTGAACGCGGCGACCGGGCCGACCGGCTCCTTCATCGCGATCTGGTAGATGCCGGGGCCGCGCGCGGGGATCAACCGGCCATAGGCGCGCTTGGCCTCCTCCGCGAACCACTCGATCACGTCAGCGGCGGCCATTGCCTCCATTTTGGCTTCGCCCAGCGTCTTGCCTTGCTCCATCGTCAGCAGCGGCGCGATCTCGTCATTGCGCTCGCGCATGATCGCGGCGGCCTTGCGCATGATCCGGCAGCGCTCGAACGGCGCGACATTGCGCCAGACCTTGAAGCCGGCGGAAGCGGCGGCCAGCGCCTCGTCGAGATCGGACTGGCCCGCATGAGCGACGGTGCCGATTACCTCCTCGGTCGCGGGATTGCGCACCTCGATCACTTTGCCAGAATGGGCCGGGCGCCATTTGCCGGCAATGAAAAGCTGCGTGTTCGAATAGGCCAACGGAGTCTCCTTTTACGTCGAGCTGTGACAGATGGCATCCGCGGCGCGCGTCATCTCCGGTCCGAGATAGAGGCGGAAGCGCGGCTCGGCGGCGAGCGTGCGGAAGTCCGCCATCCGCGTCACCCCGCCGCCGGCGACGAACAGGAATTGCCCGGCGATTTCGGCGAGGATGTCGAGGTGCCAGCTGGCTGTCGGATGCATGCAGAGGATGACCAGCCTGCCCTCGTCGCGCAGCTTGCGGAAGAAATCGAGCATGAAGCCGATATAGCCGTCCTGCAGGTTGAACTGCGGTTCGTCGAACAAGTGAACCAGCGGCGTCCGGGTCGGCGACGGCGCCAGCAAGGCGGACGGAACGCGCTTGCGAAACCGCCGGACCTGATAGGACTGGTGATAGTGGATCGCGAGCCGGTCGCGCTCGCGATATTTGACGCCATGGATATCGGTGCCCGCGACCAGCACGCGCCCCGAGGTCGGCGCGTTGGAACCGGTCATCATCTCGAACAAGGTCGTCTTGCCGGCGCCGTTCGGCCCGACCACGCCGACGATACCCGGCTCCTCCAGCGACAGGTTTGCCTGAAGCGTGAACGTCGGACGGCGGATGACGCGGCCCCTTGTGTAGACCTTGCGAACGTCATCGAGGACGAGCAGCGGTGCGGCCACTTATTGTACTCCCAGCAAGCGCTGACGAAGGGCGCGGTCATCGCGCAAGGTCGCGGCCTCGCCGGTCCAGACGATCCGGCCGCGATCGATCACCGCGGCATGGTCGGCCACCGACAGCGCGATCTCCGCATTCTGTTCGACAACCAGCGAGGCGATCCCCTCCTCTTTCATGCGCAAAATGGTGGCGAGCACGTCGCCGACGATCTTTGGCGCAAGACCCTGGCTCGGCTCGTCGAACAGGACCAGTCCCGGCGAGCCGACCAGCGCGCGCGCAATGGCGACCATCTGCATCTCGCCACCCGACAGGTTCTCGCAGTCGCGCTCCATGAGATATTCGAGCGGCGAGAAGATCGCGGCGGCCTCCTTGACGCTCCAGTTGCGAAAGCGCGTGCGCTTCTGCGCGATGGTGAGGTTGCGCGCCACCGACAAGGTCGGGCACAGCCGCCGGTCGTCGGGCACCCAGCCGATGCCGGCGCGCGCGATCTCGTGGGTCGGATCGCGCGTCACGTCATGCCCGTCGAAGCGAACCGCGCCGCGGCGCGGGCGGGTCAGCCCGAGAATCGAACGGAGCATGGTGGTCTTGCCGGCGCCGTTCGGCCCGAGCAGTGCAAACACCTTGGCGTGCTCGATAGCGAGCGAGGCGCCGAACAGCGCCTGGGTCTCGCCGTAGAAGGTATCGACCCCATCCACTTCGAGGATCATGCGAATTTCCCGAGATTGGAGCGACGCACCCATTCGTTCTGCTGCAGCTCGTGCGGCGTGCCGCGCGCCACCACCTGGCCCCAATGGATGACCGAGATGCGATCGGCGAGCGAGAACAGGAACTCCATGTCGTGCTCGATGGCGACGATGGTCAGCCGGCCCTTCAGGCGCGCCACCAGAGCGGCCAGCCGCTGCACGCCGTCGGAGCCGAGGCCGGAGGTCGGCTCGTCCAGGCACAGCACGCGCGGGGCCTGCGCCAGCGCGACCGCGATCTCGAGTGCGCGGCGGTCGCCATAGGACAGGTCCTTGGCACGGACATCGCCCTTGTCGGCAAGCCCGACCGCGGCGAGCGCTTCGGATGCCTGCTCGGCAAACCTGCGATCTCCAGCTGCCGCCCGCGCGATATCGAGGCCACGGGCGCGAAACGCGGGCAAGCCCATCATGACGTTGTCGCGGGCGGAGAATTCGTCGAACAGGGTCATGATCTGAAACGAGCGGGCGATGCCCTTGGCGGCGATGCGGTGCGGGCTCAATCCCGTGACATCCTCGCCGCCGAGCAGGACTCGGCCGCGGCTCGGTTTCACCCGGCCGGTGAGGACGTTGAAGAACGTGGTCTTGCCCGCGCCGTTCGGGCCCATCACGCCGTGAAACTCGCCCTCGGCAACCGCGAGATCGACGCTTTCCAGCACGACGCGATCGCCGAAGCGAACGTGCACACCTGCGGCCTCGATCATGCTCATCGCCCGCCCCCGACCAGCAGTCGCATCGCGGACGTGCCGCGCCGCCGCAGCGCGTTGAGGGAATGCTGCTGCGCGGCGGCCGAGAGCGCGCCCGCGATGCCCTCGGGGCGGAACAGCACGATCGCAATGAACAGCAGACCAAAATAGAGCATCCAGGCATTGGTCAGGGCGCCGATCACGTCGCGCGCGGTGAGGAAGAGAAAAACGCCGATCACCGGCCCCCAGAAGCTGACGAGCCCGCCACCGACCAGCGTCATCATCACGACGTAGCCGGATTGATGCAGGCTCATGACATCAGGGAATGCGGCGAGCTGCGCCATCGCGAACAGTCCGCCGGCAAAGCCGGACACGGCCGCCGACAGCGCGAACACCGACGCCTTGTAGAGCCACACGTTATAGCCGAGATGGGCGGCGCGAACCTCGCTCTGCCTGATCGCAGCGACCACGCGGCCGTAGGGCGAGTGCACCAGCCGCCACAAGACGGCGGTACCGACCGCGAACACCGCGAGCACGAAATAGTAGAACGCGACATTGTCGGTGAGATCGAACGACACCAGCCCGAAATCGGCCGGCAGCCGCTTGATCTTGAGAAGCCCATCCTCACCGCCGGTGATGCGGTGCGACTTGATCGCCAGCGTCCAGAAGATCTGGCCGAAGGCGATGGTCATGAAGGCATAGTAGATGCCGCGCCGGTGCGAGATGAACAGCGCCACCAGCACGCCGGCAAGCCCCGCGACCACGGCCGCGGCAGCGAGACAGATCCAGAGATTGGCGACAATGTCGAGCTGGCAGAGCCCGAACGCATAGGCGCCGATGCCGAAATAGGCGCCATGTCCGAACGAGGGAAGTCCGGCCGTGCCCAGCACCAGGTTGAACGCAAGCGCATAGAGCGACCAGATCAGGATCTCGATCCCGAGATAGGGATAGAGCCCGATCCGCGTGATCCACAGCGGCACCGTTGCAAGCACCAGCCAGAGCACCAGCATCGTCGGCGTGACGAGGCGCGCGGCATCGGATGAAGATCTTGATCCCACAATCATTCCCTAGGCCTCGAGCACGCTTTTCTTGCCCCACAGCCCGCGTGCACGGAACGTCACGACGGCGACGAGCAGGATGTACATCGACAACAGCGACCATTCGGACGCGTAAGCGCCGGCAAGGCCGACACAGAGTCCGACCAGCAGCCCGGCCACGACGGCGCCCCAGAAACTCCCGACGCCGCCGAGCACGATCACCAGGAACGCGGGGATGACGGCATCGACGCCCATATGCGGACGAATGCCCCAGATCGGCGCGACGATGATGCCCGCGATCGCGGCCAGCATCGTGCCGAACACGAAGACCAGCAGCCGCAATCGCGACAGGTTGATGCCGAGCGCGCGGACGATCTCGCTGTCATGAGCGCCGGCCTTGACGGTTGCGCCGAATGAAGTCTTTTCGATCAACAGCCAGACCAGGCCGATGATCCCGGCCGCGATGCCCGCCGCGTAGAAGCGATAGGTCGACCAGATCAGGTCGCCGAACAGGAAGCCGCCGTTGATGGCGGACGGCACCTGGAGCACATAGTCACGCGTGCCCCAGACCAGGCGGATCAACTCCTCGATCACCATCGCGGCGCCGAAGGTCAGGAGAAGCCCGTACAGCGGGTCCTTGCCGTAGGTCCGCCGCATGCAGAGCTCGATCAGCATGCCGACGAGGCTCACGATCACGGGCGCGATCACGAGCGTCGCGGCATAGCGCCAGCCCAGCGGCAGCGCGAGCCACGCTTTCGCAAGATCGGCCGGCAATGGCGGGCGCGGTCCGGTGAGCTGCATGGCGACATAGGCCCCGAGCGCGAACAGGGACCCATGCGCAAGGTTGATCTGCTCCATCAGCCCGACAATGAGCATGAAGCCGAGCGCGATCAGCGCGAACAACAGGCCAAGCGTCAGGCCATTCAGGAGATGCGGAAGAAGGTCGAACAAGGTTTTGACTCTCGCAACTGGTATTGCTCCCCCAAGCCCTCGATGGCCCGGGCCTGCGGCGCGCGACATGCGCGCCGCTCGTTCCACGACGCGACGCACCGTCTCTAGGAGTCGACGGTCGGCACCTGCTCGTAGGGCGTGAGCTTGCACTTGCCGGGCGCAGCGTCATCGGCAGCCGATTTCGGCTCCGTCCAGCTGATGATCTCGAACAGATCGGTGTTGTCGGCCGGCTTGGCGTTGCGCCGCGCCAGATAGATCGTCTGCTGCATCTGATGCGTCACGGGATCCATGTAGGCGTCGAAGTGCTGCATGCGATCGGTTGCCGAGACCTTGAGGTTCTCGATCTCCTTGATGATCTTGACGTTGTTGGTCGACCCTGCCCGCTCGATTGCACGGAGCAGTTCGCGCGTGCTCATATAGCCGTTGTAGGAGACGTTGCCCGGCACCGGGATCGGGCCGTCCTTGTTGGCCGCCTGCCATTTCCTAACGAACTCGGCGACGCCGGGCAGCTGCAGCTTGTGATACCAGGTCGTGCCGAACACGCCGAACAGGCTGTCGGGCGCGCCCCAGACATCGGGCCAGTCCTGCTGGTTGTTGATCCAGGCGGGCTTGCCGTCGAGCTTGAGCTGCGCCACCTGCTCGCGCAGTGCCTTGATGTCGTCGCCGCCGATCGCAGTCGCGACCACGTCGGGTTTTGCTTGTTGGATCTTCAGGAGGTAGGCGGTGAAGTCGCGGGTGTTCTGCGGCACCAGCAGATTATCGATGATCTTGCCGCCGGCAGCCTCGACCTGCGCCTTGGTCGCGGCAGACGTCGTGTGACCCCAGACGTAGTCATTGGTCAGCAGCATCCAGTTCTTGCCGATGGAATCGACTGCGTTCTTGACCGATGCCTTGGAGAAATTGGTGCCGTTGCCGTCCCAGACGAATTTCACACGCGAGCAATTCTCCCCGGCTTCGCTCGGCGCGGAGGAATTGGTGTTCATGTAGATCACGCCGTATTTGCTGGCGACCTGGGTGATGGCGTTGGCGACGCCGGAATGCAGCGCGCCGATCAGGATGGTGCAGTCCTCGCGGGTGATGAAGCGTTCGGCAACGCGGCTGCCGGTGGCCGGCGTCGTCTCGGTGTCCGCGGTGATGAACGAGACTTGGCGGCCGAGCACGCCGCCTTTGGCGTTGAACTCGTCGATCGCCATCTTGATGCCGCGGAAATCATCCTGGCCGCTGTTGCCGTATTGGCCGCTGGCATCGCAGGTCAGGCCGAGCTTGATCGGCTTCGCGCCTTGCGCCCAGGCATGATTCTCTTTCCACGGGCCAAAGAAGCTGCCGGTGCCGCCGATGACGCTGGCCATCAAGCTGCCCTTCAGAACGCTTCGCCGTGAGATCTGACGCTCTCTCATCGTTTCCTCCCGTTTTCGAAGTCTTTTGCTTTTTTCTGCGATTAGAATATTCATTCCAATTATGATGTAAAGTGGAATATTTGATCCAAACGGTGAAATGCCGTTAAACAGGCGACCGATCCGGAGACCCGAGACGATGAACAAGGCACAAGGCGCGATGAGCTACGACGAGCTGCGCGGCGCCATTGCGCAGCGGCACCGGGCGCTATCCGGCCGGCTGCAGCAGATCGCGGAGTTCGTGCTCGATCACCCGACCGATGTCGCGCTCGGCACCGTGGCCGAGGTGGCGCAGCGCTCGGGCGTGCCGCCCTCGGCGATCGTTCGCTTCGCCCATGCGCTCGGCTTCGGCGGCTTCACCGAGATGCAGCAGGTATTCCGCTCACGCCTCGTTGCCGGCGTAGCACCAAGCTACAAGGCGCGGCTCGCCCGCATGAAGAGCGAGGAGAAATCGGTACTCGGCCGCCAGCCGGCCGCGGTGCTGTCCCGCTTCGTCTCGGAGGCGCAATCGTCGCTGGTGACGCTGAGCCAGTCGGTGCATGCGCGCGAGCTCGACGCGGCAACTGCGATCCTTGCGAAAGCGCGCGACATCTATCTGCTCGGGCTCGGCGGCTCGTTTCCGGTTGCGACCCACCTCGCCTACGTGCTGCGCAAGCTCGGACGCCGCGTCGTCCTGCTCGACGGCACGGGCGGCAGCATCCACGAGCAGTCGCATGCCGCAACCACGGAGGACGCGCTGGTCGCGATCAGCTTCCGGAACTACTATCCGGATACGGCGCGGCTGTTTCCCGAACTCGTTGCGCGAGGCGTGCCCACGATCTCCATCACCGACAGCCTCCTGAGCCCGATCGTCGAAGGCGCGAGCGTCGTGTTCGAGATCCAGGACATGCCCGAGCCGGCACTGCGCACGCTGGTCGCACCGATGTGCCTCGTGCAGGCGATGGCGATCGGGCTCGATCTCGCGGCGGACTGACGTTTCATAACAGGAGAAGATCATGGCTGCACATGACGGGAAAGTATTGTCAGGACAGGTGGCGCTGGTGACCGGCGCGGGACGCGGGCTCGGACGCGCCTTTGCGGAGAAGCTCGCCGCGCTCGGCGCCGATGTCGCCATCCACGGCATGCGCGAGAACGGGCCGGCGGAATATGGCGAGGGCACCACCCTCACCGCGGTCGCCGCAGAGATCGGCCAGCAATTCGGCGTCCGCAGCCAGCGCGTGCTCGGCGACCTCACCAGGGGCGAGGACATCGCGCGCGTGATCGCCGAGACGGAGGCCGCGCTCGGCCCGATCGACATCCTCGTGCACAATGCCGGCGGCGACATCGCAGCCGCCGGTGGCAAGCCCGACCCGAACGACGCGGTGAACATCAAGGAGGCCGATGTGCGCGCGGTGCTGGAGCGCAATCTGCTCTCGACCATCCTGACCTGCCAGGCGGTCGCGAAGGGCATGATGGAGCGGCGCCGCGGCCGCATCGTCACGCTCGGTTCGGTCGCCGCGTTCAAGGGCCGCACCCAGGGCTCGATCTATGCGGTGTCGAAGGCCGGTGTGACCCACTACACGCGATGCCTCGCCGACCAGCTCCGCGCTTACGACATCGCCGTCAACTGCATCGCGCCCGGCGATACCCGCACCGGCCGTTTCCTCGGCACGCGCGCGGTGGACCCTGGCAGAATGGTCGAGACCGGCACGCTCGACCGCATCGCGACCGTCGACGAGGTCGCGCGCGTCGTCGAATTCTTTGCAGGTCCCATGGGCGCCTTCGTCTCGGGCCAGGTGCTCAGGATCGACGGCGGCGGACAATGCTGGCCGGGCTAAATCAGAAAAGAAAAGGGCCGCTGCAAGCGGCCCTTTGAGATCATCGCGAATTGACTGAGATTACTCGACCCGCGCCAGCACCGCGAGCTTGCGGATGCCCTTGTTACGGTAGGCGTCGAGGAACGCGTAATAGTCCTTGAACGACACACAGCCGTTGGAATCGCCGTTCGGCCCGAGCATGAAGGTGTGGGCGAGCAAGCCGTCGCGGCCGTAGATCGCGCTCTCGCCGCCGATCGGGGTCAGGCGCAGCGCCGGCACGCCATGGAACAGCGCTTCGCGCGGCTTCAGCGTGTAGATGTGCGGCGGCGTCACGCCGCGCATGCGGACACGCGAGGAGCGCGGATCGTCGAGATTGGAGCCGAGGCCGGAATGCGCCTCGAGCTTGGTGCCGTCGGGCAGGTAAACCATCTTGGCGGTGATGTCGTAGACCGCCGTGTCGCGCTCATAGGGCGCCGAACCGCCGAGCATGGGGTTCTGCTCCCTCGGCGCGATGGACGCGGTCACGCTGGCATCGGCCGAGGCATAGGCCAGCAGCCCGCCGGACGGCTCGCGCTTGCCCCATAGCTTCTCGACCATCGACTGGCGCGGACCGGTGATCGACATCACCGCGGCCTTGGCGCGATCGGCAAACGATTTCGGCTTCGCCTCAGGCGCCGGCACGATCTCGGCCGGATCGGCCGAAGCCAGTTGCATCTGCGCATCCGGCGCGCGCTTGGCCTTGTCCGCAGTCTTGTCGGCAATCTTGGCCGGTGCTGCCGGCTTCAGCGCGTCCGCGACCTTCGCGATCACGCTCTGCTTGGGGGCGTCCTTCGACGCTTCCTTGGCGACGGCGACCTGGGTTGCGGGCGCGGCGCTCGCATTCGACGCCACGCCCTGGGTCGCGGCCGCGGCAAAGCGCTCGTTGAACATCTCGCGCGAGATCGGGGCTGCGACCTGGAGCCGGTCGGGCAGCAGCGCAAAGGTGTCCCTGATGGCCTCGCCGGCCTCACGCAGCGCCACCCTGGGCGCGCGCTTGATCACGGGCTCGTCGTAGCCAATGCTGCCGACGGTCGGATAGACGCTGGCGCCGAGGACGTTGCTGTAGATGGTCCAGCCGGCGCCCATCACGACGCAGCCGATCGCCGCAGCGCCCAGCCAATTGGTGGTGGTCATTTTCCGGGAAGGCTTCCGAAGAGAATTCTTGGACTTCCGTGCCGCGTTACTCTGCGCAGCGATACTCGTACTCATTCGCCTTGCGTCCAGGACGGTGTCACTCAGTCCCCCTTCGAAGTGCCGCTGGTCACGATCCGGGAACAGCATCTCGCAGGAGGTCGGAGCGTCATTAAGGCGACTTTTAGTTAAATGCAGATTAAGTTCGGGCAGATGTGAGGCACCGCGTTAACGCTGTCCCATTTCGAGAAAAAAGTCCGCAGAACTACGGACTTAGGAGCGTCTGTTAACTATAATTCTCGGCCGGTTCGGCGCGTTCGACGGACGTCACAAGCCGCCCCTCTAAGGCCATCCAACCAAGTCGTTTTCGTGGTCTTCAATACCCGGACAATAGCGGGGAAGCGTTGCGCGAGGCTGGTGCACGCTGCGCCCTCTCGAGCGTGTGTCAGCAGGCTGGCGGCAAGCCCGTCCCACATCACACATCGCGCACAGAGTGCTCACGCGGCACGGCGCCCTGACTGAAAGTTGATCGCGCCGGACTGGAAAAGACCGCACCGAGGAAATAGCTCCGAGAGCGGCGCTTTTCAGCAGCCTCTGCGTGTGATACGGTACCGTATCAACATCGCTTTGAACTGTGCCAAGCACGCAAACGGAGGCTGGCATGAGAGGGATCGCGGGCGCCGGTATTTTCGCTCTGGCGTGGTTGTTTCAGTTGATCGGGTCTGCGAATGCACAGCCGGCTGTCAATGTCGGCTGCACGGCATCGCCAGCGGCTGCGGGCACGCAAGTGTGGCGCTGCGACAACGGCATCACCATCGTTGCGGAAAACGGCGCCAGATTTGAACTTAAGGACGCCAACCGCGACGGACATATTGACTCCGTGGAGTTGAGCAGCAAGGCGCTGCTGATCGAGGTGCCCAAGAAGCCCGGCGGCAATCCCTTCAAGGTGCTGACGCCGCAGGCGATCGCCGCAGTGCGCGGGACCAAATGGGCCGTCGATGTCGCTGAGGCCAAGACCGCGGTCTTCGTTGCTGACGGCCGTGTTGGTGTGAGCCGCAGGGCTCGTGGACGCGGCGTCGTGCTCGGACCGGGCCAAGGCGTCGATGTCGAGGCAACGGGCCCGTTGACCGTCAAGACCTGGGGCCAGCCGCGCGTCGACGCGCTGATGGCAAGACTGGGTCAATAGACCGGGTAAGGCTCGGCCACCAATAAGGCTCGGCCAATCGCATTTGGATGACAGAGAAAATTGCAGACCGCATGAGTAGCCGACGCGTTCAGATCCTGGTGGCACTCGTCCTCACCGCACTGTGGGGTGCGGGCATCTATGCTGGCCACGCCAACGGTCATCTGCGCTTTCTCGATCGGCTCGAGGCGACGCTGACGGATTGGCGGACCCAGGTCCGCGGCGTGCAGGCGCCGCCCGATCTCGTCACCATCGTCGCGATCGACGACACCGTCGTGAAGCGCGGCGGCAGCTATCCGCTGCCGCGCGCCGATCTCGCGCGCGTGGTCGACACCATCGTGCAGTTCAAGCCGAAGGTCGTCGCGATCGACCTGCTGCTGGTCGACCGCAGCGCGGCGATCGGCGATGCGACGCTGGCCAACACGCTCGCAACCGGACCCATGGTGCTCGCCGCCGCCGCGATCTTCCCGACCGCCAGCGAGACTGTGGCACCGGACAGCGAAGGCCCCCTCGCCGCGCTGCCGCAGGCCGAGCGTTTCCTGCTGCCGCTGCCCGCCTTTGCCGATCACGCCGAGGTCGGCGTCGTCAACGTCGCGACGGGGCAGTCGGGCTCGCCGCTTTCGGTGCCGATGCTGTTCCGGACCCGCGACAAGGTCGAGCTGTCGTTTCCCTTGCGGGTCGCGGCGCGCGCGCTCGACAAGCCGCTGACGATCGCGCCGGATCATCTCATGCTCGGCGATCGCGCGGTCTCGACCGACAGCGATTTCGCGCTGCCGATCACCTATTACGGCCCGCGCCGCACCATCCGCACCGTCAGCGCGCAGAGCATCTTCGACGGCACGCTCAATCGCGCGGCGATCGAGAACCGCATCGTCGTGATCGGCGCCGCGGTCGCCGGCGGCGGCGACTTCTATCCGACACCGTTCGATTCCCTGATGCCCGGCGTCGAGGTGATCTCGACCGCGATCACCCATCTCGTCTCCGGTGACGGCATCGTGCGCGACCGCAAGGTCCACATCGCCGACGCGCTCACCGCGATCCTTTTGCCGATGCTGCTGGTCGGCCTGCTCGCCTGGCGGCGCAGCGCGCCCGGCATCATCGCGGCAGCCGCGGTGATGATCGCCTGGGCCGGGCTCAATCTGTTCGCCTTCACGCACGGCGTTTGGCTGAACGCCGCCACGACGCTTGCCGCCGCGGTGCCGCCGGTCGCGGTCTTTGCCGGCGTGCAGCTGTGGGCCGGCGGCCGCCGCACGCAATATTTTGCCGCCAAGAGCAGGTCGCTGGCGCAATTCCAGGCGCCCGCCGTGCAGGAATGGCTGACGCGCGATCCGAATTTCCTGTCCAGGCCGGTCCGGCAGGATGCGGCCGTCGTCTTCATCGATCTCTCCGGTTTCACGACGCTCAGCGAACGGATCGATCCGGACGAGCTGCAGCATCTGCTGAGGGCATTTCACGCGCTGATCGACAAGGCCGCGGTCGATTGCGGCGGCCTGATCACCGGCTTTCTCGGCGACGGCGCCATGATCCTGTTCGGACTGCCACACGCGATGCCCGACGACGCGGCGCGCGCGCTGCAATGCTCGATCGACCTGTATCGCAGCGTCGATCGCTGGATCGTTTCGCTGCCGCCTGCCCTCCGCGGCCAGCTCGGTTTCAAGATCGGCGTGCATTTCGGTCCGATCGTCGCCTCCCGCCTTGGCGAAAGCCACCAGCACATCACGGCGACCGGCGACACGGTCAACGTCGCGAACCGCTTGATGGAGGTTGCCGCCCAGAACTGTGCGCGGCTCGCGCTCAGCGATACGCTGCTGGATGCGGCCGACTTCCACGGCGCTCCCGACGGCATTCTGTCAGGTCCCCTGCTCACGCAGGTCCGCGGCCGCTCCGGCGTCGTGACCGTCTGGTTCTGGCGCGACCAGAACGGGCCGAGCCAGGCCACCGCCAGGGCCGAGATGATCGACTGATTTTTGGGGCCGCCTACCGCGCTTCCGGCGGCGGCGAGCGGTCGAGCACGTCGCCCTTGGCGCCTTCGAGCAGATCAATGCCGTAGGTCTCGATCACGAGCGGCCCGCGCTTGCGCTGCAATTGCGCAATTTGCGTCACCTTCGCGAAGAGCTCGTCGAGGGCGGTATGGCCGTCCGGGCGCAGCTCGTCGACAGAGATCAGCTTGCCGGCAAGCAGCTTTGGATCGGGCTCGGGCATGTTGACCCAGCGGATGCGCTGGTTCTGCTGCAGCACGCAGGTGCCGCGCGGCAGATAGAAGGCGAGCCAGCCCGTGGTGCCGTAGTCCTGCGCGAGCACGCAGGTCGCGCCACTGCGCGCGCGCACCGCTTCGATCTCGGCGGCGAGCTCGCGCCAGCCGACGCCGACGCTGCGCACCGTCGCGTCGCGGCGATAGCCCGACAGCCAGCCGGTGTTGGCCTGCACGATCAGCGCCGCAAACATCACGATGCCCACGGGCGCGGCCCAGCGCAGGCAGAAATCCGCGAGGCGCCGCGCGCGTGGTTGCCACGGCACGAGATTGGCGGCGGCGGCCGCGGCAACGATGAAGGGCGGATAGACCGGCGCGAACCAGTTGGCCTCGACGCGGGCATGCAGCGAATGCCAGACGAAATAGACGACGATGGTCCAGAACAGCGTCTCGATCAGCACACGCGAGGCCAGCGCGCCGGCCCGGCGCCAGGTCAGCGCGTGCAGGCCCATCGCGCCGAGGATGAAGACGAGCGGCGTTGCGAAGGCGATCTGGGTCGGGATCAGCTCGGCGATGAAGACGGGACGGAAGTCCTCGATCTTCGCGCGGCCGAGCTGCTTTACGAACGAGACCCATTGATGATCCGCATTCCACAGGATCACCGGTGAGAACAGCGCGAACGCAACGAGACCGCCGAGATAGGGCCAGGGCGAGAGGAACCAGCGCCGCAGTTTCGGCACGGCCGCAAGCCAGATCAGGATCGCGGCGCCAAAGAACATCGCGGTGTATTTCGACAGCAGCGCCGCGCCGACCGCCGCGCCGACGGCGAGCCACCAGACGCCGCGGCCGGTCTCCAGCACCTTGGCGAGGAAGAACAGCACGAAGCTGGAGGCAACCAGCAGCGGCGCATCCGGCGTGACGATCAGCGTGCCGACCGAGGCCATCATCGTCACGTTGAGCAGGATGGCGCTGGTCGCCGCCACCCGCACGCCGCCGAACAGGATGGCGGCGGAGCGATAGATCGCATAGCTCATCGGCAGTGCGAGCAGGATCGAGAACACGCGGACGCCGAGCTCGGTGTCGCCGGCGATCATGGTGCCGGCGCGGATCACATAGGCGACCATCGGCGGGTGGTCGTAATAGCCCCCGGCGAGGTTCTTCGACCACATCCAGTAATAGGCTTCGTCGAAGGTGATCGGCGTGAACGCGGCCGCAACCAGCCGCAAGCCGACCAGCGCAACGATCACCAGCGCGGTATTGCGGACGATCCGCGCGTCAGCCCCGCCCATGTCGAGCTATTTCTTGCGCCAGACGAACAGTCCGGACATCGCGTAGTTCCACACCACGCCCATCAGCGCGCCGGCCATGCCGGCCAGCCACCAGATCGGCTCCTGGTCGTAGACCGAGAAGGCGACGCCGACATTGGCGAGCAGGCCGACGCTGCACACGATGTAGAAGGCGATCAGGCCGCGCAGCAGCGCAAAGCCCTTCAGCCGCTGGTCGCGATAGGTCAGGAAGTTGTTGAGGGCGAAGTTGCTGGTCATGGCGACGATGGCGCCTGCGGCCTGCGCCTCCGCGAACGGCGCCTTGAACAGCTGAAGGGCGATGAACAGCGTGGTCAGATGCACCACGAGGCCGATGCCGCCGACCATCGCGAACAGGATGAAGCGAAGCGAGACGGCATCGTTGGTGAACTTGGCCAGCACCAGGCCGAGAAAATCCAGCGCGACCATGGAATCGAGCTTGCTCTCGCCGTGCTGGCGCTCGCCGAACGTGTAGGGAATTTCAACAGCTCGCAAGCTACCGTTCGCGCTCGCGACGAGGTCGAGCAGGATCTTGAAGCCGTGCACCGACAGTTTCGGCGCGAGTTCCTCGAAACGGTCGCGGCGAACCATGAAGAAGCCGCTCATGGGATCGGCGATCTCGACCCGCAGCGCCTTCCTGGCGAGTTCGGTCGCCAGCGCGCTGGCGCCGGCGCGCTGCTTGTTGAAGCCTTCGCTCTTGTAGCCCTCGATGTACCGGCTGCCGACGACGAGATCGGCCTGGTCGCTTGCGAGCAGCAACAGCATCTTCGGCAGTTGCGTCTCGTCGTGCTGGAGGTCGGCATCGATCACGGCCACATAGGGCGCGCTGGAGGCCAGGATGCCCTCGATGCAGGCGCCCGATAGGCCGCGGCGGCCGATGCGCCGGACACAGCGCACGCGGTTGTCGCGCTGCGCCAGCGCGCGCACGACGTCCCAGGTGCCGTCGGGCGAATTATCGTCGACGAACACGACTTCCCAGGCGACGTTGGCGAGCGTCGCCTCCAGCCGCCGGTACAGCACCGTGACGTTGTCGCGCTCGTTGAACGTCGGGACGATGACCGACAGTTCCGGCGCCTCTTGAGCCTGCGGGGGAGTGCCGGAGCCCGGTCTGATCGCTTCATTCATGACGGCAGCGTATATCCGCCGCATCCTGCGCTGCCAAGACGTTGCGCTGCCAAGATCTACCGAGCGGGGGGTCTGTGGGGAAAGGCCCAAAAAGGGCCCAAAAATGCCAACGACCCCGGAACGGCGGACCGCGCGTACATCCGGCGCAAGCCCAAGCTATTCCAAGGTCGTTCCAGCGCCGGAGGTTTCGCTCAACGTCGCCGTTACAAACTAGATAGGAACGGTAAAACCGCTTTGCAAGGGGGCATAGCGGCCCTTTTTCAGACCCTTGCTAATTCGGGACTTCCTTGATCACCGGCCCACGCGGCACGGGGGCGGCCGGGACAGCGGGCGCCGCCGCCGGAGCCGGCTCGGCCTTTGCCGGCCTGGGCGGCTTGCCGTACTGGCCGATCGGCCCCAATACGACGGCGACCGCAAGCACGACCGCCGCGACGATCGCGCCCAGAATGCCACCCACCGACTCAGACGACATGGAAGCCCATCCCTGTTCCAGATGCCTCCAGTGATACCATGGATGCGCGCGGAGCTGGAAGAGCCCCCCGCGGAGGGGCGAGTAGCGAATGGCTCGTTGCGCATGAGGAGCGCCGGCTTACGTGCCCTCTTCGCGATTGGCCATTCGCCACTCCCCCTACTTTGCGGGCGGCCTGTGCTTGACGAAGGCCGTCACGATGTCCTTCTGCGCCGACTCGACCGCCCTGTTCGCGGTGGCGAGATGAGCTCCGGCATCGATGTTCGGATATTGCGTGGTGAGATAGTCGAGCAACGCCACCCGGTAATATTGCCGCTCCGACGGACAGGCGCCCGCGACCGAGCGGCCGAAATCCTGTTCCGACATTCCCTGATTGGAGTCGCGCGAATATTCCCGCGCCAGGCAATGCCAGTAATCGTCGCGGCCCTGCATGGCGAGCTTCTGCGCACCCTTGGCATCGTCATCATCGTCGGCCATGGCACCAAACGTCATGGCAGCAGATGTCATCATGACGAGCGCCGCTCCCACCATCAGCATCCGCATTCTTGTTCTCCTTTTGCGCGGGTCCCGTTGCGACCTTAGACGGGACGGCGCAACTGGCCAATCACATCTGGTTTGATTAGGATGAGGTCCCTCCCCGTCGATGCGAGACCCTCCCGTGGCCAAAGCAAAAACCGCGTCCAAAAAATCCGGCAACATCTTCATCGGCGTCGGCGGCTGGACCTTCGAGCCCTGGCGCGGCGTGTTCTACCCGGAGAAGCTCACGCAGGCCAAGGAGCTGTCCTATGCCGCCTCGAAGCTGACCTCGATCGAGATCAACGGCACCTATTACGGCTCGCAGAAGCCGGAAAGCTTTCGCAAATGGGCCAGCGAAGTGCCCGATGGTTTCGTGTTCTCGGTGAAGGGACCCCGCTTCGCCACCAACCGCCGCGTGCTCGCCGAGGCCGGCGATTCCATCAAGCGGTTCTATGATTCCGGCGTGCTGGAACTCGGCGACCATCTCGGACCGGTGCTGTGGCAGTTCGCGCCGACGAAAAAGTTCGACGGCGCCGATTTCGGCAAATTCCTCGAGCTGTTGCCGCGCAAGCTCGAGGGGCGCGTGCTGCGCCATGTCGTCGAGGTCCGCCACGACAGCTTTTGCGCGCCGGACTTCGTCGCGCTGATCCGCGAGTTCGAGACGCCTGTCGTGTTCGCCGAGCACGGCAAATATCCGGCGATCGCCGACGTCGCCGGCGATTTCGTCTATGCACGGCTCCAGAAGGGCAATGACGAGATCAAGACCTGCTATCCGCCGAAGCAGCTCGATGCCTGGGCCAAGCGCTTTCAGGACTGGGCCGAGGGGAGTGAACCCGACGATCTGCCGAAGGTAGACAAGGCCAAGCCGAAGAAGGAGCCGCGCGACGTGTTCGCCTATGTCATCCACGAGGGCAAGGTGCGCGCACCGGCCGGCGCCATGGAACTGATCGCGCGGGTGAGCTGAGGATGGTTCATGGCAAAGGCGAAAAAGCTCTTCACCATCGGTTATGAACAGACGCCGCCCAAGGCGGTGCTCGACGAGCTCGTAGAGGCCGGCGTCAAGCTCGTGGTCGATGTGCGCGCGGTGACCTCATCGCGCCGGCCCGGCTTTTCGAAGAAGCAGCTTGCCGCGGGCCTCGATGAGCGCGGCATCGCCTATGTCCATCTCGCCGCGCTCGGCACGCCGAAGGAAGGCCGCCTCGCCGCGCGCAGCGGCCAATACGATGTGCTGGAGAAGATCTATTCAAAGCACCTGAAGACGCCGCAGGCCCGGGAAGAGATGGACGAGCTCTCGGCGCTGGTGATGAAGGCCGGCCCGGTCTGCCTGCTCTGCTACGAGCGCGATCACACCCACTGCCACCGCCAGATGATCGCGGAGATCATCGAGGAGCGCGATGGCGTGGCGGTGAGGAATTTGGCGGGGCGGCAGGTGTGATCGTCACGGGCTTGTCCCGGGCATGGAGGAGAGACCCTACCCCTCTCCCGCCAGCTCGAACGTCCCCTCCATCATCTGTACGCAATGGCCGCCGACATAGGCATCAAGAAGGGCGCCGCCCTCCTTTTCCACTGTCGTCCGCAGGATGCTCGGCCGGCCCATGTCAAAACCCTGGCCGATGGTGAGCTTCAGCTCGCCGTCGCGGAGTGGATCGAGCGTGGCGAGCAGCGCGGCGGCGGCGACCGTTGCGCTGCCGGTGGCCGGATCCTCGGCGAAACCGCTGGCACCGCGCATGAACATCCGTGCCTGG
The DNA here is from genome assembly GCF_055811795.1 of Bradyrhizobium sp. MI1.7. NCBI lineage: Bacteria > Pseudomonadati > Pseudomonadota > Alphaproteobacteria > Hyphomicrobiales > Nitrobacteraceae > Bradyrhizobium > Bradyrhizobium sp. MI1.7. The sequence continues at coordinate 35,746 of NZ_JBVVPO010000023.1, read as the reverse complement.
AGGTCGCAAGGCGCCTGCGCCGCCGCGATATCGCGCGTGTAGAAATAGATCGAGAACGCGCCGTCGCGCGGCAGTGTCCGGCCGAACGCCGCAGCATCGGGCGCCGCCCGCCGCAGCGCGTCGCGCGAATGCAATTCCGCGACGACGAACGGCGTGCCGACGCCGACGACCTCCGGCACATGACGATCGGTCCTGATGTCGTCCGCGGTCAAAGACAGGCACGCGGCGACCTCGGCGGCGGACAGCTTTGCAAGTCGCGCCAGCGGCTGCGGCGCGGTCAGCTCGGCGCCGACGACCTTGCCCTGCTCCCGCCAGATCTCGACCGGCACGATCCCGGCTTTCTCTTCGAACAACAACCGCGGCCAGGGCTCATTGCTGCGCCGGGCCAGCACGAAAGCGGTGCCGACATTGGGATGACCCGCGAAGGGAAGCTCCCTCACCGGCGTGAAGATGCGGACCTCCGCGTCGTGGCCGGGGTTGCGCGGCGGCAGCACGAAGGTCGTCTCGGAATAGTTGAACTCGGTCGCGATCGCCTGCATCTGCTGCGTCGTGAGCCCGCCGGCATCCAGCACCACGGCGAGCTGGTTGCCGCCGAAGGCGCAGTCGGTGAACACGTCGACGGTGATGTAGCGGCGCTGCATCTTCACTTCCTCATGAAACTCGCGGCCTCAACCGGCCGCATCGCCGGCAGTCTACAAGCCGGCGACATCGCTCGTCATGCCCCAAAATTCGGAGCATTCGGAGCAATCGCGCGCGAGGAGATCAGAAGGGAGAATCAGAAGCGGAACAGCTGATGCGGCGATGCGAGTACCCGCGCGCGCTCGCTGTCGTCGACGATCAGCGCATCGAGAAACTGCCGGTTTTTCGCGTAAGCCTGCGACGCCTCGAACTGCGTGTGCGGCCAGTCGCTGCCCCACAGCAGGCGGTCGAGGCCGTAAGCCTCGCGCAGCAGCGGATAGGCCTCCTTCGCAAAACTCTCGCCGCTCGCGCCGTTGCGATACGGCGCCGAGATCTTGACCCAGACATTTCGCGTCGCGCCGAGCTTCAGCACCGACTGGAAGCCGGGATCGGCGACACCGAGTTTCGGATCCGGCAGCGCATAGTGATCGAGCACGACGGTGACGCCATGATCAAGCAGCTGCGGCGCAAGCAGTGCGAGGTCGGACGCGTTGCGCTGGAGCTCGACCTGCCAGCCCATCGATTTCACGTTTCCGAGCAGCACCTTCCATTCGCTGGCAGCGAGATCGGGCAAGGGCTGGCCGACGAGATTGAGGCGAATGCCGACGACGCCGGCGCGATCGAGCGCGCGGAGTTCGTCCGCGGTCACAGAAGGATCGACCACCGCGATGCCGCGCAGGCGTCCGCCGGAAGTCTTCAGGCTCTCGACCAGATAGGAATTGTCGGTGCCGAGAAAGCTCGGCTGCACCAGCACGCCGTTGCTCATGCCATTGCGGTCGAGCTGCTCCAGATAGAGCGCCAGCGGCGCATCGTAATCGGGGGCATAGCGCCGGCCGGGCGCGAGCTTGAGGCCGCGGTGGAAGACATGGGCATGGGTATCGATCGTCGGCAAGCTCGTCTCACTCTTCGCTCGGCTCGCGGCGGCCGTGGCCGACACGAGAGATACAAGGCCTGTGCCGAATTGGCGGCGCGTCAGGCCGCGCGCGCGGGACATCATGGTGACTGCTCCCCATCCGGCGTCAGGCGCGCGTCGCGGCGGTTTGTTCAAAAACCTTGCCGCGGGTTTCGGGCAGCAGCACCACCGCGATCAGCACCAGCGAATAGGCGAAGGCCGCATCGATGCCGATCGCCGGTCCGAGCCCGATATGGTCGCTGAGATAGCCCACGAGGAAGGGGAACGCGGCGGAGACGATGCGGCCGAAATTGTAGCAGAAGCCGACACCGGTGCCGCGCACGCCGGCCGGATAGAGCTCGCTGAACAGCGCCGCCATGCTGGCGGGAATGCCGGCCGAGAAGAAGCCGAGCGGAAAGCCGAGCACCAGCATCTCGCCGTTGGTCAGCGGCGCGAAGATGTAGATCAGCACGGTGACGATGCAGGCGCTGGCGAAGAAGGTGACATTGGCCCTGCGGCCGATGCGGTCACTGATGATGCCGCTCGCGATGCAGCCGCAGAAGAAGGCAACGATGATGACTGCGAGATAGCCGCTGGAGCCCAGCACCGACAGATGCCGCACTTCGCGCAAGTATGTCGGCAGGAACGTGGTCAGGGCCGCGTAACCGCCGTGGGCGCCGATGCCAAACAGGCCTCCGATCAGCGTCGAGCGCAGCACGTCACGATGGAAGATGCCCGAGAGCGTGGCGAAGAATGGCGTCTTGTCGGCTGCGACCGCGCGCGGCGGCTCCTTCAAGCCGCGGCGGATGAAGATGATGAGGAGCGCGGGCAACAGCCCCAGCGCAAACAGCAGCCGCCAGGCGATGTCGGCGGGTGCATAAGTGAACACGAGGGCCGAGAGCAGCACAGCTGCGCCCCACCCCACGGCCCAGGCGCTCTGCACCGAGCCCAGCGCCTTGCCGCGATGCTCGGGGCGAATGATCTCGGCCATCAGCACCGCGCCGCAAGCCCATTCGGCGCCGAAGCCGAGGCCCTGAATCGCCTTCAGGATCAGGAGCTGGTTGTAAGTCATCGCGAACGCGCAGGCGAAGGTCGCGAGCGCAAAGGTCGCAACGGTAATCTGAAGCGCCTTGACGCGGCCAAAACGGTCGCCGAGCGCGCCGCCGAGCCAGCCGCCGAACGCGCCGAAGAACAGCGTGACCGAGCCGAGCAGGCCCGCATCGGCCTTGCTGATGCCGAAGGCGGCGATCAGCGCGGGAATGGCAAGGCCGAACATCTGGACGTCGAGCGCATCCAGCGCCCAGCCGCCAAAGCTTGCCCAGAACGTGCGCCGCTCCAGCGGCGAGCTTTCGCTGTACCAGTTTGACATTGTTTCTCCCTTGAATTCGTTATTGCTTGATGTCGTTGAAAGGTCGCTCTCACCTGATCTCGGCGTGGTAGCGGAACCGGTCGGCCGGCCCCCTCGACCTGCGCCATTCGATCGGCCGCCGCTCCAGATCGAGCGCGAGGCGCTCGATCACGATCAATGGTGCGTGCGCTTCGAGGCGCAGCAGGCGGGCCTGCATCTCGTTGGCCATTTCGACCGTCAGAATTTCCTCGGCCGACACCACCACCTCCCCGCAGCGCTCCTCGTAGAGCGGATAAAGCAGGTCGCCGAATTCGGCGGTGTCGATCTCCAGGATCGGCGCGAAGCGCGATTGCTGGAGCCAGATTTCTTCGGCGAGCAGCGGTACATCGTCGATCAGGCGCAGACGCGACAGGCTAATCACGGGCTCGCCGACAGGGATGCGCAGCGCCGACGCAACGGCCGAATTCGCCGGAACGCTCTTGCGCCGGATGATGCGGCTCTTCGGCACGCGCCGCTCGCCGCTCTCGGACTGGAAGCGGAAGAAGCGGAATAGCGAGGAGTTGAAGCGCGCCCGGCGCACGAAGGTGCCGCGGCCCTGCTGGCGCTCCAGCACGGTATCGGCAACGAGCTGATCGATCGCTTTGCGCACGGTGCCGATGGCGACGCCGTAATGCGCCGCGAGCTCGGCCTCCGACGGGATCGGCTCGCCCGGCCGCCATTCATTGCGGTTGATCCGCGCGGCGAGGTCGTCGCGCAGGCGCTGGTAGCGTGGCAGGCGGTCGTCGTGCGGGGCTGCATTCATATAGTCATATAGATGACTAGATGAGATGGGAGTCAAGCACTACCAAGGTACCGCAATCGAGAAACCGGCGATGCCCGCGGGGGACGCGAGGTCGGGCCGGCGGACGTTGCCAACCCGACCTCGCCTTGCGCGTTAATTCGCTGCCCTCGGCGTGCAGGGCGGCTGCTTGTAGGGCGCTGAGGCAAACGCGCCCTGTGCCGGAGCCCTCACGCAATCCGCAGCCGCCTGAGGCGAGGCGCGCCGCGGGGCGACGTCGCGAGCGGCTGCGGCCTGGGTTTGATAGACGGCGGCGGCGATCAGGGCGGCCGAGACAAGGGTCAATCGGGTCATGGGTTCTCTCCGCGTGGCAAACGGAAGCCGAGAGGTTTCGGCGTCCTGACAATATGAGCGGAAATCGCCGTGAGATATTTCATCACGCGCCTTCAACGAAACGCGAGCCCCTCACCCCAGTTGAAACACCGCCACCTTGTGCTCGTAGCCGCGAATCGCGACCTCGCCGAGCGCGACGGCGTCCTCACCGTCGTCGCCGAGCGCCTCGCGGACGGACGCGGAGATCAGGAGGTGCGAGCCGAACTCCTTGTTGAGTGCCTCCAGCCGCGAGGCGAAGTTCACGGTGTCGCCGATGACCGTGTACTCCTTGCGCCGGGGCGAGCCGATATTGCCGGCAACGACCTCGCCGAAATGGATGCCGATGCCGATCCGCAGCGGCCAGCTCGTTTGCGCGTTGATGCGGTCCATCGCGGCCAGCATCTCGCGGCCTGCGGCAACCGCGCGGTGCGCGGCGTCGGAGGCCTCCAGCGGCGCGCCGAACAGGGCGAGGAAGCCATCGCCCAAAAACTTGTTCACGATGCCGCCCTGACGATCGAGGATGTCGACCAGCACGGCGAACGCACCGTCGAGCCGGTCAACCACCTCCTGCGGGGTGCGCAACCGCGCGCTGGCGGTGAAGCCGCGGAAATCGACGAACATCACCGCGACGCGGCGAAGGTCGCCGCCCGCGCTGGGCCCCGCCGCCATCAGCCGTTCCACCACCTGCGGCGAGACGTGCTGGCCGAACAGGTTGGTGACGCGATCACGCGCGGTGGCGGCCGCGATGCTCGCGGCAAATTGCCGCCGCAGCCGCGCGCCGACGGAGCCGGCGAGCACGCCGCAGATCAGGATGATGGTGCTGCGCACAGCGTGAAAGTAGATCAGCGGTTCGCCAGCGTCGCTGGCCGAATTGTAGTACAGCGCGACGGCCAGGAGTTCGGCTGCGGCCACAAATCCCGTGAAGGTGGACAGCCAGAAATCGAGCCGCAGCGTCGAAAGAATGATGAAGATGAAATAGGCCAGTGGCAGCACGAAACCGAGCGCGGGCCCAGCGCCCATGCTGCGAATCTGGAGGATCAGGATGATCGTCGGCAGCGACGTTTCGATGAGAGCGCCGATATAGCGCCTGATCACCGGCAGGTCGCGATCGAGCTTGAGGTTTCGCCTGATCTGGCTGTGGACCCAGACCTCGAAGAGGATGAAGCCCCCCAAGAGCATGTATTCGCGGACCAAGCCCTCCGTCCCGCGCCAGACCCGGTTCACGATGGCAGGGTCGATCAGGTAGGTTGCGGTGAGGAACAGGATCATGACGCAGCCCGTCGTGATCAGCGCCCTCACCCGCAACAGCTCGGTCCGCAGCACTTCTCGCGTCAGCTCGCGCTCGAACTCGTCCGACATCACGGCATGCTGCCGGGTCTTCCTGCTGGCAAACCTGACCATTTCTCCCCTCGATTCAGGGGCATTGTGCCTCAATCCAGCGTGCGGCGGAAGCGCGTCACCGCGATGGTCATGGCGACCAGCATCAGGATCGCCAGCGCCAGCGCGTCGAAGTGCAAATTCTGCATGGTCGCGCCCTTCAGCATGATGGCGCGGACGATCCGCAAGTAGTGGGTCAGCGGCAGGCATTCGCCGAGATATTGCGCCCAGACCGGCATGCCGGCGAACGGGAACATGAATCCGGAGAGCAGAATGCTCGGCAGGAAGAACATCATCGCCATCTGCATGGCCTGGAGCTGGTTCTGCACCACGGTCGAGATGGTGTAGCCAATCGACAGATTTGTAGCGATGAACAAGGTCGACAGCAGCGCGAGCAGGAACAGATTGCCGAGCAAGGGCACGCCGAACAAGCCGACACCGATGCCGATGATGAGGAAGGCCTGAAAGAAGCCAACCAGCACATAAGGAACGATCTTGCCGAACATCACCTCGACCGGCTTGATCGGCATCGACAGCAGGCTCTCCATGGTACCGCGCTCGACCTCGCGGGTGACCGAGAGCGCGGTGAAGATCAGCATGGTCATGGTGAGGATGGTGCCGACGAGGCCCGGCACGATATTGAGGCTGGACGACGCGGCCGGATTGTAGCGCGCATGCGCGCGGATCTCGAACGGCATCTCGGGCGGATTGCCGATATAGAGATCGTGCGCAAGCGCGGTCTGCACGACCATGCCGAGCGAGCCGAGCGCGGCACTGGCCGCAACGGGATCGGTGGCGTCGGCCGCAACCAGCAGCGCCGGCCGGTCGCCACGCCGCACCGCCCGCTCGAAGCCCCGCGGAATCTCGACGCCGAACAGCACCTTGCCCGATTTCAGCAGGTTGTCGAAATCGTCGACGTCGTGGACCTCGTAGATGAAGCGGAAATAGGCGGTGTTCTCCAGCGCCTTCAACACCGAGCGGGCAAGATCCGAATCCTCCTGGAGCAGCACCGCGCTCGGCAGATTGTGCGGCGTGGTGTTGATGGCATAGCCGAACAGCAGAAGCTGCATCACCGGCAGCATCACGATCATCGCGAACGAGACGCGGTCGCGCTTGAGCTGGATGAACTCCTTGACCAGCATCGCATAGGAGCGCTTCCAGAAGCCGAAGCGCTCGCGGATCTCGTGCGCGGGTGCGGGATGATCGGCGGCGCTCATTGGAAATTGTCCTTGGAACGGCTCATCAATTCGATGAACACGTCTTCGAGCGAGGGCGATGATTTGTGCCAGTGCAGGCCGCCCTTCTCGCGCCACGGCGCGATGCTGGCCTCGAGCGCGGCGACGTCGCGCCCGGAAACGTGGAGCGAAGTACCGAACGGCGCCACCATGTCCACGCCGGGCTTGCCGGTGAGCGCGGCCGTGAGCCCGTTGAGGTCCTCGCCCGTCACGGTGTAGGTCGTCAGGGCGGACTTCGCGATCACCTCCTCGACCGTGCCGTGCGCCAGCAGATGGCCGTAGGCGATATAGGCGATCTCGTGGCAGCGCTCGGCCTCGTCCATGTAGTGGGTCGAGACCAGGACGGTGAGGCCGTCGGCCGCGAGCGCATGGATCTCGTTCCAGAAATCGCGCCGCGCCTTGGGATCGACGCCGGCGGTGGGCTCGTCCAGCAGCAGCAGTTTCGGACTGGGCAGCGTGCAGGCCCCGAGCGCGAGCCGCTGCTTCCAGCCGCCGGAGAGCTCGCCCGCAAGCTGCTCCTCGCGCCCCGACAGCCCGAGCCGCTTGATCATGTCGCGCGCAGCGCCCCGTGCATCGGCGAGGCCATAGAGCCGCGCGACGAATTCGAGGTTCTCGCGCACCGAGAGGTCCTGGTACAGGCTGAAGCGCTGGGTCATGTAGCCGACCTGGCGCTTGATCTTTTCGGCATCGCGCCTGATGTCGTAGCCGAGGCAGGTGCCCTCGCCGCTGTCGGGCGTGAGCAGGCCGCAGAGGATGCGGATGGTGGTGGTCTTCCCCGAGCCGTTCGGCCCGAGGAAGCCGTAGATCGAGCCGCGCTTCACCTGCATCGACAGATCGTGCACGACCTCGCGGCCGCCAAACGACTTGGTCAGGCCCTTGACGTCGATCGCGATGCCGTTGCCGCCGTTCATCGCTTGTCCGCCACCGGCGTTTTTGGATGGAGATAGACGTCGATCGGCTGTCCGACCCGCAGGGCATCGGGCCGCGAGGGGCGCGCCTGGATCAAATAGACCAGCTTGTTGCGCTCATCGAGGCTGTAGATGACAGGCGGAGTGTATTCGGCCGAGGTCGCGATGAAATAGATCTTTGCGGTGAGATCCGCCGCGCAATTATCGCAAGAGATGCGCACCGTGTCGCCGATCGCGAGCTTCGGCAACTCGGTCTCGGGCACGAAGAAGCGCAGCTTCATGTTGCCGGGCGGCATGATCGAGAGCACCGGCCGCTGCGCCGCCACCATCTCGCCCTCGCGGAAATAGATCTGCTGGATGGTGCCGGCAACGGGCGCAAAGCCCCTGCGCCGCGCCATTCGCGTCTCCGACGTTGCGACCCGCGCTTCGGCGACACGCAAGGACGACACGGCGGAATCGAGATTGGCCTGCGTACCGGAGCCGGTCTTGTTCAGCGAGGCCGCGCGATCATAGGTCTGCTGCGCATTGGCCAGTGTCGCCTTGTTCTGGTTGAGGTCGGCAAGCTGAAGATCGTCGTCGACGGAATAGAGGGCATCGCCGACCTTCACCTCGTCGCCCTCGCGGACATTGAGCTTCGTCACCCGGCCCGCTTCGTCCGGGCTGACGAAGATCATGTCGGCCTCGACCCAACCCTGAAATCCGGGATCGCGCTTGTCCTTGCAGCCGGCAAGGCCGGTTGCAAGGACGAGGGCCAATGCAAACACAGAAATTGCTCGTGACGACCTCATGTCGTCCTCCGTTCGCCAAAAATCAGATCGAGATGGACGCGCAGCATGTCCTGGGCGTCGAGCGGCGCGTGCCGCGCAAACAGGCTCTGCCAGATCACCGCGATCATCGCCGGTGCGACCAGGATCTGCGGATAGCGCGCGAGGTTCTTCTCGCGGATCTCGCCGCGGGCAATGCCGAGCTCGATCAGCGCGCGCATGCCGGCGATCCCGCGCGAGACAACCTCGCGATAGTAGAAATCGGCGACGGACGGAAAGCGCGGCCCTTCCGCCACGATCAATCGCACGAGATCGCCACGCCTCGTGCCGATGACCTCCTTGAGGAAGTTACCGGCAAAGGCCTCGACGAGATCGCGCACCGAGCCCGTCGGCGGCGGCAGCGCATTCAGCTTGGCCACGACCGGCACGATCACCGTGCGCACCAGCTCCTCGAACATCGATTCCTTGTCCTTGAAGTGCAGGTAGATCGTGCCCTTGGCCACGCCCGCCCGCTTGGCGATGTCGTCGAGCCGCGTCGCGGCAAAGCCGCGCGCAATGAACTCCTCCATCGCCGCTTCCACGATGGCCGACCGACGCTCGGCCGCACGTGTGGCACGGTTCGAAGTGGGCGCGGCGTCGGCGGGCGCACGGCCCTTCGCATCGGCGCGAGTTGCGGTTGGCGTGGCTGCTTTGGTTGGCTTCTTTGTCATCTCCCATTTATGACTGACTAGTCAGTCATAATCAAGACAGCGAGTCAATCCAAGCAACAAATTAGCATTGACTAATTCATTAGCGCATGCTAATCGAATATCCATGATCGAAGCCGCCCCAAATCCCGTCACCACCGTGATGCGTGCCCTCGCCGATCCGACCCGCCGGGCCGTGTTCGAGCGCGTGTTCGAGAGCAAGGAGATCAGCGTGGCCGAGCTCACCCGCGGCAGCGGCGTGACGCAGGGCGCGATCTCGCAGCACCTGAAGTCGCTGAAGCAGGCCGGCCTCGTCGCCGAGCGCGCCGAGGGCCGCAATGTCTATTACCGCGCCGCGCCGCAAGGGCTCGAGCCGCTGGTCACCTGGATGGACCATTACGGCGTGTTCTGGCGCGAGCGCTTCCAGAATCTGCGTGACCTCTTGAAGGAGATCGATCCGTGAGTGCAGCCGAGTTCAAAGCCGAGACTAAAGACATCGTCCAAGACATTGTTTTGGAGGAGGTCTTCCCTCACGCGCCCGAGACGATCTGGAAGACGCTGACCAGCGCCCAGTTGATCGCGCGCTGGCTGATGCAGCCGACCGGCTTCGAAGCCATCGAAGGCAAGGCCTTCACGTTCCAGACCACGCCCGGCGGCAACTGGGATGGCGTCATCCATTGCCGGGTTCTGGAAGTCGTACCGAACCGGCGCCTCGTCTATGCCTGGAAGGGCGGCGACGAACGCAACACCGGCTACGGCGCGCCGCTCGATACCGTCGTGACGTGGTCCCTCACCCCGGTCGAAGCCGGCACGCGGATCCGCCTGGTGCATGCGGGCTTCGTCATGCCGAGGAACGAGTCGGCCTACACGGTCATGAGCGGCGGCTGGAAGAAGGTCGTGCGTCAGCTCGACGAGATCAGTGGCGAGAAGTGAGTGGGAGATCTTCCGATGACCAGGCCTTTTACCGGCGGCTGCGCCTGCGGCGCGATCCGCTATTCGATTCTCGGTGAGCCGCTGTTCAGCAATCACTGCCAATGCCGGGATTGCCAGCGCGAAAGCGGCGGCGGTCACGGCTCGTACATGACCTTCGCGCGCGAAGGTGTCACGCTGACCGGCGAGGCGAAGCATTGGGACATGGTCGGCGACAGCGGCAACGTGAAGACGCGCGGTTTCTGCACGCAGTGCGGCTTGCCGGTCTACATGACCTTCGCCGCAATGCCCGACATCTTCACCATCCGCGCCGCGAGCCTCGACGAGCCCGCCCGCTACAAGCCGCAGGTGGTGACCTACGCGGCGCGCGGACATGGCTGGGACCACCTCGATCCGGACCTGCCGAAATTCGAGACCATGCCGCCAGCGTGAGGCACTAGAGCCACTTCCGTTCCGATGGAAGTTCCGATGGAATCGGAACGGGGCTCTAGATTCTTGTCTTGACGCGTTTTCCTTACGCGAACCGGTATCGACTTCGCTCGAAAACGCTCTAGCCAAAGTCGAGCACCATGCGGCCGTCGATCTTGCCGGCCTTCATCCGGTCGAAGACGTTATTGATCTCCGCGAGCGGCACCTTGGCTACTTCGGCCTTGACCTTGCCGTCCGTGGCGAATGCGATGGCCTCGTCGAGATCCCTGCGGGTGCCGACGATGGAGCCACGCACGGTGATACGCTTGAGCACGACATCGAAGATCGGCGTCGGGAATTCGCCCGGCGGCAGGCCGACCAAGCTGACGGTGCCCTTGCGACGCACCATCTTCAGCGCCTGCGCGAACGCCGAGGTCGAGACCGCCGTCACCAGCACACCGTGGGCCCCGCCCCCGGTTGCTGCCACAACCTTGTCCACCGCATTGGCCTCCAGCGCGTTGACCGCGAGATCGGCGCCGGTCTCGCGTGCGAGCTTGAGCTTGTCCTCGGCGATGTCGACGGCTGCGACCTTGAACCCCATCGCCTTGGCGTACTGGATCGCGACATGGCCGAGCCCGCCGACGCCGGAGATCGCGACCCACTCGCCGGGCCGAGCGTCGGTCTCCTTCAATCCCTTGTAGGTGGTGACGCCGGCACACAGGATCGGCGCGACGGCGGCGAAATCGATCGTTGCCGGGAGCTTTGCGGCGAAGGCGGCCGAGGCGATGACATATTCGGCAAAGCCGCCGTTCACGCTGTAGCCGGTGTTGTGCTGGTGCTCGCACAGCGTTTCCCAGCCGGTCTCGCAATATTCGCAAGCCATGCACGCGTCGTGCAGCCAGGCGACGCCGACGGCATCGCCGACCTTCAGATTTTTCACACCTGGCCCGAGTGCAGCGACGGTTCCCGCCACCTCATGCCCGGGAATGAAGGGCGGAACCGGCTTCACCGGCCAGTCGCCGGAAGCTGCGTGCAGATCGGTGTGGCAGACGCCGCACGCTTTCACCTTGACCAAAACCTCGCCGGGACCGGGCTGCGGCACCGGCACGTCCTCGATCACCAGCGGCTTGCCGAATTGTTTGACGATGGCGGCTTTCATGGTCGGCATGTGTCTGCTCCATTGCAATACGGAGGGCAGACTAGCGATGCCGGGCGGCGCATCCTTGATTGGAGTCAAAGAACGCAAGTTTCCGTCGCAGGAACCATCACGACACCGCGAAGACGAGGCTGCTTGAAGTACCGCTAGCTATGGAACTTCAGACCGTCGACGATCTTGTCGATCACCTTGCGCTCGGCGCGCATCGCGATGCCGACGAGATTGAGATCGGTGCGCTCAACCGCCCTCACCGCTTCGCGATTGGCGGCATCGTGCGTGGTCTTGAACATGTCCTCGGTGTAAAGGGCCGCCGTCACATTGCGCGAGAGCGCACGGTCGAGCGCGCGTGACAGCGCGGCACCATCGGCACCGTAGATCAGGATCGGCTGGCCGATCAGCGCGTGGTACTTCGTGCCCGAACCGTCCTCATGGGGCTCGCCGACACAGTCCGGAAAGGCCGCGGCAATTCCGCTGGTCAGAAACGACGCGACGTTGAGCTTCTGCCAGGCCTGAAGATCGGTGCGGATCACGACCGCGATCTTGGTGTCGAGCTGCATGCATACCTCGAACTGTCATTCCGGGGCGCGCCGAAGGCGCGAGCCCGGAATCCATCAGGCCACAGAGCCGGTGGACGAATTGATTCCGGGTTCGATGCTACGCATCGCCCCGGAATGACAGCAAGAGAAATTCACCCCTTGGCGTCGCAGGCCCAGGCGCGGATCACGCATTCCTTGCCGCCGTATTTGTAGCATTCGCGCGTGGCGGCGTTGAGCGAGGCCGAGATCTTCGGCTTGACGGCATAGCCATAGGCGCCGCACGGGTTGGCCATATCGACCGACATCGCGGCGCAAGCGCGCTTCATGGTCACCGTCGTGCAGTCGCCCTTGCACTGCTTCTGTGCGGCGGCACGGGCCTCGCGCTCGGCGCCGTAATCAAAAGCCTGGCCATAGGCTCCGCACTTGCCGACCGCAAACGCACCGGCAGCATGCGCATCCGTGATGTAGCGAGCGCCGGCGACACAAACCGACAGCGCAAAGAAAAACATCGCGCAACGGCGCGCGACGACATTCGAAGCCATGGAAAAACCCCTCCCCCCAAGGCAGGTGGAGAGGACTCTAGGCGGTGGACGTTTCCAGATGGTGAACGAGGGGTGAAATCGAACGAATGAGAGTGCCGTAGGGTGGGCAAAGGCGCAAAGCGCCGTGCCCACTATCCATCCACACCATCATTCAAAATTAGTGGGCACGCTTCCGCCTTCGCTCTACGAGCTACGGCGGACAAGTCGTTTTGCCCACTCTACGGCACCGTCATCCGCGTCTTGCGGCTTCCAGCGCCTGCGGCGTGTCGATGTCGAGGAAGGCACTCTCACCATCCACGGGGACTTCGGCCACCGCTTCGGTGTGCTTGGCGATCAGATGGCGCGCGCCGACGTCGCCGTCGAGCGTCATCAATTCCTTGAAGAAGCGGCGCGACCACAGCACGGGATTGCCGCGGCGCCCGTCACTGCCGGGCACGACGATGAGGTTGCCGCGGTCCGGCGCAAAGCCGTCGATGAGACGGTCGATCAGGCCGGCATCGATCAGCGGCATGTCGCCCAAACAGACCACGGCGCCGTCGCAAGCCTCAGGCACAGCCGCGATGCCGGCCTTGACCGAGCTCGCGATGCCGCCGGCGAAATCCGGGTTGCGGACGAACTTCACCTTCAAGCCTTGCAGCGCCTGCTCGACCAGCTCGGTCTGATGGCCGGTGACGACGATCACCTCGGAGGCCTTGGAGGCCAGCGCCTGCTCGGTCGCGATCCGCACCAGCTTCTTGCCGTCGAGCTCGGCGAGCAGCTTGTTCGGTCCGCCCATCCGGGTCGAGCGGCCCGCTGCGAGCACGATGGCCGCGACATGGCTGTTGCCCTCGATCGCGGGTTCTGCGCGCGGCTGCGGCCGCGTGACGATCTCCATCAGGAGGCCGCCGACGCCCATGCCCATCAACTCGGAGCGCGTCACCTTGATGCCGGCGAGCAGCCGCATCAGCACCCAGTCAAAACCGTTCTCGACCGGCGAGCGTGCGCAGCCCGGCGCGCCCAGCACCGGCACCCCGCCGGCACGCGCGATCAGCAGCAAATTGCCGGGGTCGACCGGCATGCCGAAATGCTCGATCTCGCCGCCGATCCCGGTGACGGCCGCCGGAATCACGTCGCGGCGGTCGGCAATCGCAGAGGCGCCGAACACGATCACGAGCTCGGCGCCAAGCGCGAGCAGCTCCTTGATCGCGGCCGACAGCGCCCGCTCCTCGTGCTGGACCCGGCGCTCGGCAATGATGCTGGCGCCGGCCGGCGCGAGCCGCTCGGCGGTGACGCGCAGCGTCTTGTCGATCACCTTCGACGAGAGGCCCGGCAGCAGCGTCGAAACGATGCCGACGCGCTTGATGACGTAGGGCGCGATCTTCAGCACGTCCCGGCCCGCCGCCTTCACCGCGGCATCGCGCAAATTGCCTTCCACGCCGAACGGGATGATCTTGACGGTGCCGACCATCTCACCCTCGACCACCGGCTTGTAGGCGGTGAGCGTCGCAAAGGTGATGGCCTCGTCGATATTGTTGATGCGGTCGACCGCGGCGCGGTCGATCACCAGCACGCCCGGGCGCGCGGCGAACAGATTGGCGCGGCCGGTGAAGGCGCGCTCGACATGAATGCCCTCGCCGCCGACGGCCAGCGCAATACTGGCGGCGGCGACATCCTCGGAGACGTCGCCCTCCTCCATGCGCACCACCACGACGTCCTTGATGCCGGCGCGCGTCAGCGCCTCGACCTCGGCCGGGCCGATCGTCGTGCCTTTCTTCAGCACCAGCGGTCCCTGGCGCAGGGTGTGGACGGTCACCCCGCCGATCGCATCCTTGGGGCTCGCCGGTCCGAATTTCATGCCGCTTCTTCTTTTTCTTTTGGAGGCAGGCGCAGCACCGCCGTGATCTCGGCCATGATCGACACAGCGATCTCGGACGGCGAGACAGCGCCGATCGCCAGCCCAATGGGCGCGTGGATGCGCGCGATGTCGCTGTCCTTGGCGCCCTGCGCGCGCAGCCGGTCGCCGCGCTTGGCATGCGTCTTTCGCGAGCCGAGCGCACCGATATAGAAGCACTTGCGTTCAAAGGCGTGCAGCAGCGCGGGATCGTCGATCTTCGGATCGTGCGTCACGGCGACGAAAGCCGTGTAGGCATCGACATTGAGCGGCGGCAGCGCCGTGTCGGGCCATTCGGCGACCAGGGGAATATCAGGGAAGCGCTCCGCGCTCGCAAACGCCGTGCGGGGATCGACCACGGTGACGTCGTAGCCGAGCGAGCGCGCCAGCGGCGCCAAGGCCTGGCTGATATGGACCGCGCCGACGATGACGAGCTTTGCGGTCGGCGCGTAGACGTTGAGGAACAGCTTCTTGCCGCCGGCTTCGACACTGGCGCTCTTGCCCATGCGAAGCTGCTTGTCCAGTTCGGCGCGCAGCGGGTCTTTTGCAAAATCCGCAGCCTTCACCAGGCGCTGCTCGCCGCTCTCGGTGTCGGTCACCAGGATCACCGGCCGGCGCGCGGCGCGCTCGGCATTGAGTTCGTGCAGGATTGCGAGCTTCACGGCTAACCGACCTTCTCGACGAAGACGCGGATGGTGCCGCCACAGGACAGCCCGACATTCCAGGCCGTCTCATCGGCAACGCCGAACTCCAGCATCCTGGGCTTGCCGCTCTGGATCACGTCCATGGCCTCGGTGACCACGGCGCCTTCGACGCAGCCGCCGGAGACCGACCCCAGAAACGTGCCCTCATCGTTGATGACGAGGCTCGAGCCCGCCGGGCGCGGGGCCGAGCCCCAGGTCTCGACAACGGTGGCCAGCGCGACCCCGCGGCCGGCCTTCTGCCAATCCTCCGCCGCTTTCAGAATATCCTCGTCGCGATCGAGCATGGCTTAACCTCTCAAGCTGCGGAACGGATCAGGCTGCGGTGATGCGGCGGCAGCGGCCGGGAGAGCGTCGTGATCAGCTCCTGGATCGAACTCAAATTATGTACCGGGCGGAATTCGTCAACGTGCGGGAGCATCATTTTGATGCCCTGGGCCTTGGCCTCGAAGCCGCCGAACCGCAGAAGCGGGTTGAGCCAGATCAGCCGCCGGCAGGACCGGTGCAACCGGTCCATCTCGAAGGCGAGCTTGGAATCGGCCTCCCGCTCCAGCCCGTCGGAGATCAGCAGCACGATGGCGCCCTGGCTCAGTACGCGCCGCGCCCACAATTTGTTGAAGTTGTGCAGCGAGGCCGAAATCCGGGTGCCGCCGGCCCAGTCCTCGACCGAGGCCGAGCAGCTCGCCAGCGCCTCATCGGGGTCGCGCTGGCGCAGCGCCCGGGTGACGTTGGTCAGCCGGGTGCCGAACAGGAACACCGAGACGCGCTTTCGGGCATCCCCGATGGCATGCAGGAAATGCAGGAACAGGCGGGTGTACTCGCTCATCGAGCCCGAGATATCGAGCAGCGCGACGATCGGCGCCGGCTTCTCGATGCGCCCGAGGCGATGGATGTCGATGATGTCACCGCCGGTGCGCAAGGACGCGCGCAGCGTGCGGCGCAAATCGAGACGAAGCCCGCGGGGATCGGGCCGGTGCCGGCGCGTCAGAAGCTCGGCCTGCGGCAGCCGCATCCGCTCGACGGCGCGGAGCGCTTCGGTGATCTCAGCCGCGCTCATCTGCGCAAAATCCTTCTTCTGAAGGATCTCCTTGTCGGAGACCGACAGGCGCAAATCCTGCTCCTGGTGCTGCGGCGTCTCCGTCATCCGTGGCTGCGACATCGCCTCCTGCACGCGGCGCGAGCCGGCCTGCGGCTTCTTCTTGGCCTGCTCCGGCAACGGCACCGAATCCAGCATGTGCTTCCACTCTTCCGAGGCGCGGAAGAACAGGTTGAAGGCCTGCCTGAAGATCAGCGCATGCTCGTGGCGCTTGACGAAGATCGCCTCCAGCGTGGTGAAGACGTCGGCGCGGTTGCCGATGTCGATCACCTGGAGCGCGCTCATGGCATCGATGACGGCGCCCGGTCCGACCGGCATGCTGGCTGCACGCAACGCGCGGGCAAAGCCGACGATGTTGTCGGCGAACTGCTCGGTCTGGTCGGGCGCAAGGTGGTTGATGGCCATGGTCTCGTATCCATCCCCTCGTCATTCCAGGGCGCGCCACTTGGCGCGAGCCCGGAATCCATACTCCCGATCGTGGTTATGGATTCCGGGCTCGACGCTGCGCGTCGCCCCGGAATGACCGGAGTACTAGTGGCGCAAGATCAATTCTCGCTCGTCGCTTCCTTCAGCACCTTTTGCAGGGCGTCGCCCTGCATCCGGGTGATATCGTCCTGGTACTTGAGCAGCGCCCCCAGCGTGTCGCCGACCACTTGCGGGGTCAGCGAGCGGGCGTCGAGCTCCGACAGCGCGGTGGCCCAATCGATGGTCTCGGCGACACCAGGCGACTTGTAGAAATCCTGGTTGCGCAGCGCCTGGACGAAACGCACGACCTGCTGCGACAGCTTGGCGGAGATGCCGGGCACGCGCGTCTTGACGATCGCGAGCTCGCGCTCGGCTTCTGGATAGTCGACCCAGTGATAGAGACAGCGCCGCTTCAGCGCGTCATGGATCTCGCGCGTGCGGTTGGAGGTGATGATGACGATCGGCGGATGCGGCGCCTTCACGGTGCCGAATTCGGGAATGGTCACCTGGAAGTCGCTGAGGATTTCGAGCAGATATGCCTCGAACGCCTCGTCGGCGCGGTCGAGCTCGTCGATCAGCAGCACCGGCGGTCCCGCGACGTCGGGCTCCAGCGCCTGGAGCAAAGGCCGCTTGATCATGTAGCGGTCGGCGAAGATATCGGACGAGAGCTGATCGCGGTCGGTGTCGCCGGCGGCTTCCGCCATCCGGATCGCGATCATCTGCGCGGCGCTATTCCACTCGTAGACGGCGGAGGAGACGTCGAGGCCCTCGTAGCACTGCAGGCGGATCAGCTTCCGCCCCAGCGCCGCCGACAGCACCTTGGCGATCTCGGTCTTGCCGACGCCGGCTTCGCCCTCCAGGAACAGCGGCCGGCCCATGCGCAGCGACAGATAGGTCACCGTCGCCAGCGATCGCTCCGCGAGATAACCGCGCGAAGTCAAGAGTTCGAGCATCGCATCGACCGATGCCGGCAGGGCCGTGAGAGTCATGAAAAAGCCAGTCTCGCTACGCCCTCACCGGGGACAAGTTTGGGCCGAGGCGTGAGGTTCACTCACTCCTTGGCGTTGGCGGCATCGAGGGCACGCCGCGTCAGCACCCCGATGAGATGCGCACGGTATTCGGCGCTGCCGTGGATGTCGCTGTTGAGGCCTTCCGCAGGCACCTCGATGCCGTCGAGCGCCTTCGCGGCGAAGCGCTTCTTCAGGGCTTCCTCGAACGCGGTGACGCGGAACACGCCTTCGGAGCCGGCACCGGTGACGGCAACGCGCACGTCCGAAGGACGCCGCGCCACGAACACGCCGACCAGCGCGTAACGCGAGGCCTGGTTGCGGAACTTGATGTAGGCCGCCTTCTTCGGCAGCGGGAACATCACCTTGGTGATGATCTCGTCGGCTTCGAGCGCCGTCGTGAACAGGCCCTGGAAATACTCTTCCGCCTTGAGGCGGCGCTTGTTGGTGACGATGGTGGCGCCGAGCGCGAGCACCGCGGCCGGATAGTCCGCGGTCGGATCGTTGTTGGCGAGCGAGCCGCCGATCGTGCCCTTGTGGCGCACGGCGGGGTCGCCGATCTGGCTGGCAAGATTGGCCAGCGCCGGGATCGCCTCACCGACGATCGCAGAGCTTGCGACCTCGGCATGCCTGGCGGTGGCGCCGATCACGAGCGCGCGGCCCTTCATCTCGATCGTGTTGAGCCCCTCGATGTGGGAGAGGTCGACCAGATGCGGGGGGCTGGCGAGACGCTGCTTCATGACGGGAATCAGCGTGTGGCCGCCGGCGATCACCTTGGCGTCTTCGTTCTTCACCAGGAGGTTGGCCGCCTGGCGAACGGTCCCGGGGCGATGGTATTTGAATTCGTACATCTGAATGTCCTGATCGCAGAATGCGCGCGCGGTTAGGCGAGATCGGATTTCGCCATCGCCTTGGCGCCGGCGGAGATCGAAGCGACGATGTTCTGGTAGCCGGTGCAACGGCAGAGATTGCCTTCCAGCTCCTCGCGGATGGTGTGGTCGTCGAGCTCGTGGCCCTTGCGATGGACGATGTCGATCGCCGTCATGATCATGCCCGGCGTGCAGAAGCCGCACTGCAGGCCATGGTGCTCGCGGAAGGCCTCCTGCATCGGATGCAGCGGAGCGCCGTCGGCGGCCAGTCCCTCGATCGTCTTGACCTCGTGGCCGTCGGCCATCACGGCCAGCGTGGTGCAGGACTTCACGGCCTTGCCGTCGAGATGCACGACACAGGCGCCGCACTGCGAGGTATCGCAGCCGACATGGGTGCCGGTCAGGCGCAGATTCTCGCGCAGGAACTGCACCAGAAGGGTGCGGGGATCGACGTTGGCCGTGACAGGATTGCCGTTCACGATGAGGGAGATTTTTGCCATAAGCACTCTCTATCAGCGCCCCGACGGGTCCCGTCGAAGCGGTTCTTATAATTATTCCAACCCATCATATGGGCCATTATGCCCGGGGGCAACATCGCCCCGGACGCAAGGCGCCATGCCGAAAGGCGATAGCCTTCAGCCCTGTACCGCCTTGGCGAAGTTCGCGAAAAATTCGTCGGCCAGTTTCTTGGCGGTGCCGTTGATGAGGCGCTGGCCGAGCTGCGCCAACTTGCCGCCGATCTGCGCCTCGACCTCGTAGGAGAGCAGCGTACCGCCGTCCTTCTCCGCGAGCTTGACCACGGCGCCGCCCTTGGCGAAGCCGGCCACCCCGCCCTCGCCTTCGCCGGAGATCTTGTAGCCGTTCGGCGGGTCGAGATCGGAGAGTGTGACCTTGCCCTTGAAGCGCGCCGACACCGGCCCGACCTTCATTTTCGCGGTCGCGCGAAAGCCGCCGTCGTCGGTCTTCTCCAGCTCCTCGCAGCCGGGGATGCAGGCCTTCAGCACCTCGGGATTATTGAGCTTCTCCCACACGGCCTCGCGCGGCGCCGCAAGCTGGACTTCGCCGTTCATCGTCATGGCCATGGGGTACCTCCCGGATGCTTCTCTATAATGTGCTCAAGTAACGCACGGAGGCCGCAAAGGAAAGGGCAGCCCCCGGCCACGTGCAATGCATATTCGCAACTGCAAAAAGCTTTGCGCCGATGGTTTGGGATTGGCAGAGCCGGGGCATGGTGATTAGGTCCCGCGCAACATGAGCACAGCCCTCTCCCCCCTGCTCGCGCCGATGCTGTCGAGCCCAGCCATGCGCGCGGTCTGCGACGACCGGTCGACCCTCCAGAACATGCTCGATTTCGAGGCAGCCCTGGCACGCGCCGAGGCCGCCACGGATGTGATTCCCGCATCCGCGGTGGGCCCGATCGAAGCTGCGTGCAGGGCCGATACCTTTGACATGGCCGCTCTGGGCGAGGCCGCGACGCGATCCGGCAATCTCGCGATTCCCCTGGTCAAGGCGCTCACGGCCAATGTCGGCAAGGCCGATGCGGAGGCCGCGCGCTACGTCCATTGGGGCGCGACGAGCCAGGACGTCATCGACACCGCGACCATGCTCACGCTTCGCGCCGGCATCGATGCGCTCGATGCCGATCTCAGCCGCGCCATCAAGGGCTTTGCCGCCCTGGCGCGGAGCCATCGCAACACCGCCATGGTGGCGCGGACCTGGCTCCAGCACGCGCTGCCGATGCCGTTCGGGCTCAAGGCCGCGGAATACGCATCAAGCCTCGCCCGCGCCCGCTGCCGCCTGCGGCGGCTCTCCCGCGAGGGTCTTGCGCTGCAATTCGGCGGCGCGGCCGGCACGCTCGCGGCCCTCGGCGACAAGGGGCTCGTCGTTGCAGAGCGATTGGCGCAGGAGCTCAACCTGCCGCTGCCGGAAGCGCCCTGGCACACCCATCGCGACCGGATCGCGGAAGCCGCATCATGCTTTGCGATTCTCGCCGGAAGCTGCGGCAAGATCGCGCGCGACGTCTCGCTGATGATGCAGACCGATGTTGGCGAAGCGTTCGAGCCTGCCGGCGAAGGCCGCGGTGGCTCCTCGACCATGCCGCACAAGCGCAACCCGGTCGCGGCCGCGAGCGCGCTGGGCTGCGCGACCATGGCGCCGCAGCTCGCCGCGACGATCTTTGCAGCCCAGGTGCAGGACCATGAGCGCAGCGCCGGCCCCTGGCACGCGGAATGGCCGACGTTGCCGCAATTGATGCTGGTCACCTCGGGCGCGCTCGCCGCCATCCTCGACATCGCCGAGGGCCTCGACGTCGATGCCGCGCGCATGCGCAGCAATCTCGATACGACGCATGGGCTCATCATGGCGGAAGCGGTCACGTTTGCGCTGGCCGACAAGATCGGCAAAAGCGATGCGCATCATTTGATCGAGGCCGCGAGCAAGCGCGCGGTCGCCGAAAAGAAGCATTTGCGCGAGGTTCTCGCGGCCGATTCGCAGGTCACCGCGCATCTGCCGCCGGAAAAAATTGCGGCATTGTTCGAGCCGATGGCCTATCAAGGGGCTTCCCAAGCCCTGATCGACCGGCTGCTCGACAGCCTCGAGCGCGATTAATTGTTTGAGCATGATCTTTTTCGGAAAACCGCTCCACACTTTTCCGGATCATGCTCCAGAACGGAGACGCCCAGCATGCCCATGATCGATGCCGACGGTTGCCTGATCAACGTCTCCGTCGAGGGCCGCGACGGCGGGCCGACGCTGATGCTGTCCAATTCGCTCGGCTGCACGCTGCAGATGTGGGAGCCGCAGATGAAGGCTCTGACGCAGGTGTTCCGCGTCATCCGCTATGACCGCCGCGGCCACGGCAAGTCCAACGTTCCGCCCGGCCCCTATACGATGGAGCGCTTCGGCCGCGACGTGCTGGCGATCCTCGACGACCTCAACATCGAGAAGGTGCATTGGTGCGGCCTCTCGATGGGCGGCATGGTCGGGCAGTGGCTAGGGGCCAATGCGCCGGAGCGCTTCGGCAAGCTCATCCTCGCCAACACCTCCTGCTACTACGCCGAGCCGACCAAATGGCTGGAGCGCATCGACGCGGTGAAGAAGGGCGGCATCACCGCGGTCGCCGATGCCGTGATCGCTGGCTGGCTGACGCAGGATTTCCGCGAGCGCGAGCCGCAGATCACGGCGAAGATGAAGTCGATGCTGCTGGCTTCCCCCGTCGAGGGTTATCTCGCCTGCTGCGAGGCGCTGTCGACGCTCGATCAGCGCGAGATGCTCGCCAAGATCAAGAGCCCGACACTGGTGATCGCCGGCCGCCACGACATGGCGACGCCGATCTCGGCGGGTGAATTGATCCGCTCAAACATTCCCGGCGCCAGCATGACCATCATCGATGCCGCGCACATTTCAAATGTCGAGCAGCCGCACGCCTTCACCGACGCGGTGGTGGGTTTCCTGACGCAGCGCTGAGGCCGTCCAATTCAGCGCGGTTCGGCGGAGGGCTGCGGCATCGCCCCCTGGGCGGGCGCGGGCGGTGCGGGCACGGGTGTCGCCGGCTCAGCGGACTGCAGTGACGGCTGTTGAGAGGTTCGCGGTTCATCCGGTGTGCCCGGCGTTTCGGGCTTCGGTGGTCCCGGCTCACGCGAGGACCGCGTCCGCCCGCCGCCGTCCGATTCCGGCTGGTGATGTTCGGATTGCGGCGGCGCGATCAGCGTCATTGCGACCAGCGCAATCTCGGCCAACGCGAATGGCAGCAGGATCAAGACGAGCCCGCGCCGCGTGAAGGTTTGATTGAAGGCGCGGTAGATCGCGAACGCGATGCTGAGCAGCCAGACGCCACCAGCTGCCCGCGACTTCAAGGTCCACCCCTCTCCCATAATCAGGACGAGCAGGTGAGAGACGTAGTAGGGCACGAGACAGCTCAGCAGGATGAATTCGCCCCAGCGCTGGATCAACCCGATCTCCGATTGGATCGTCTTCGTCTCCTCGTCGATCTTAGTGGCCCGCTCCACCAGCGAGTTCTGCGTGATCGACAGGTAGTTCTGGTCGAGACTAACGATGCTCGACATCGCGCGCTCGTAGCGGACACCCAGCCGGTCGATGAAATCGAACTCCGGACCCAGCCGGCGCCGGATGAACTGATCATAGGGCTGGTCGCCTTCGAGGCGCAGAATGCGCAAGAGCTTCACATTTTGCTCGAACTGCCGCACGTAGTAGCGGGACCGTTCGATTCGGTAGAGCGGGCCGCTCCCGGTCTTCAGCAGAAATTTGCCCGTAATCTCGTTGAGCTGCGCATGCGCCTTGGCGATCTCGGCCATGGCCACGCGGTTACGCTGGTTGGCGGTTGCGGGGACGCTTTCACCCGGGCGCGTCCCGTAGGCTTCCGTCTGCGCGATCGCGCGGCGCGCCCTCTGGGTGGCCTCCTCCAGATCGGCCAACTCGAGTCCGGCATTGTGCAACCACCTGACGTCCTTGAGCGCGCACAGCCGGAACGTGCCGAGCTGAAGGATCTGGCTGACGAGACGGCCGAGTTGCCACTTGTTGACCACGGTCCTGTCGCCGACCCTCTGGTGGGCATAGACGATGAATTCCACTGGAATGCGCTCGCCGTCCGATATCTCGGGCAATTGTGGGCCGAGCGTGCTCAGATAGAGCGCCCGGCCATCGAGCATATAGTTAGCGGCGCATTCGTAGCGGGTGTGATCGGCGCGGATGCGATGCTGGATCAGGGGCAGTAGCGCCTGCTTGGCCTCGGCGCCCCAGCTCGGCGGCCCGTTGAACTTGAAGAAGCGATCGTCCCCGAAGGTCACGGCCCGCTCGGAGGCGACGAAGCCGCGAAAATCCGCACATACACGCTGAAAGATGGCGTCGTTCCGAAAGGATCCGCCCAACGACAGCACCTCCTCGTCAAAGGCACGCCAGAACTCGTGGAATGAATAGCGGTTGATATCCTTGGCGAGTTGGTCGACCGCCTGCTGCGACAGCGAAGCCGCAGGTTGGCCGCCAGTGGAGAGGTGCCGGTCCGGATCGAGATAGGCGACGATCCGATTCATCGTCTCGTTCAGCTCGGCGATGCCTGTGGGCGTGTTGTTGCGCGGCCGATCCAGCTCGACGAAGACCGACATCGTGAAATACTCAGCCTGGGTCTCGAAGCGGATCGTGACGTCGAGCAATTGCCAGACGAATTGCAGGCTGACGACGCGGTTGGTGCTCGCAAAGATGTCGTTCTGGCGCCGCGTGAGCTTATCGACTTGGTCGTCTTGCGGCTTGCGGTAGGCACTGCCAAACAGCAGGTTGACGCCGCCAATCCGGGGCGTGACCTCGATCGGGATGCCTCGCTTCGTTTCCAACCCGATCCAGAGCTCCCGGATGAAGCGATCGAGCGCCGTGTTGATCTCCTCGGGCCGCTTGTTGGGCGCCCATTCCGGATTGACCGGCTGCTCCCGCCTGTCCCCCTCCTCCTGGAAATTGGTCCAGAACGCCAGATGCCAGACCAGGGACGGCGCGCTCAGCACCTTCGGCGGCTTACGGTGGGCGCCCGCGTTCAGCTCGTGGTAGTCGCCGGCCGTGTTGAACATGGCAATCTGGCCGGTGGCGGTCTCGTCCATGGCAATTCACTCCCTCGAAACGAAGGCCTCAGGCGCACGCAATGACCGATACTACCGCAGATAGAACAGTACCGAAAGATGTGAGCGTCGCCTCAACGGCCTGTCAGCCCCGGCCGGGGTACGCTAGATTGGCTCGAAGATCATTTTGACAAGGGATGCCCATGGACGACCAGAAGCGCCGCGATGCCGGCATGAACGTGCGCCGGAAGGTTTTGGGCAATGCCTGGGTCGACAAGTCGATCGCGGGCCGCAATGCCTTCAACACCGACTTCCAGGACATGATCACGCGCTACGCCTGGGGCGAGATCTGGACGCGGCCGCATTTCGACGAGCGCACGCGGCGAGTGCTCGTGATCGGCACCATGGTCGCGCTGGGGCAATGGGACGAATTCCGCCTGCATGTGCGCGCGGCGCTCGCCGAGGGCGGCTTCACCCCCGACGACATCAAGGAAATCCTGCTTCAGCAGGCAATCTATTGCGGCGTGCCGGCGGCGAACCACGCCGTCAAGGAAGCCTCAGCGATTGTGCAGGAGCTCGGCCTGCTCAAGAGCTAGCGGCGCGGCGGTCTCGACGGCCTCCCGAACGTTCTTGGGCGCCGGCGCGGGCCGTTCAATCACCACCACGATGGCAGCTCCGAGCAGCAGCAGCAGCTCGGTGGCATGCAGCCGGAGCGCGGCCATCTCGCCGACCTTCGACGCCATCAACATGCTCGTAAACGAGATGAGGCTGCCGATCGCAAGCGCAATGCCGAGCGCCTCGTCGCTGCCGCCATTCTTGCGGACGCGGGGAATGCACAGAAGCGCGAGATAGATGGCAAAGAACGCCACCACCGTCAGCCGGCCCAGCGCCAGCAGCCAGGCGGCACGCACCGTGCTCATCCCCGCCATCTGAAGATGATCGCTGAGGAACAGCGCCACCGCGACGCTCGGCCGCTCGTAGAGGCCGTGCACCGGTGCCACCATGATGTTGAAGGCCACGAGCGTCCAGGCCGGGATGAAATAGGCCGCCAGCAGGGCGCCGTTGACCGAACCGATCCGCCAATTCCTGAACATGCCGCTTCCCGCTTCGCTCGCTGCGCGCCTTCCATGGAAAGGCTTTGCCGGGGAGCTAACTCGCATCAGACCATGGCGGCAATTTAAACCCTTTGTTTACCTTAACCGGCCCGCCGGGCGGCGCGCCCAAGGAAAAAGGGCCCCGCCTCCCGGCGGGGCCCTCTTCACGTCTAGGCTCCGAAACTACTTGTCCTGACCGTGCTGGCCGCCCTGTTGCTGGCCGGGCTTCTCGCCCTGGCGCTGCGGATGCTGCTGCTGCTGTCCGGGTTTCTGCCCGCCACCCTGCTGCTGCCCGGGTTTCTGAGTCTGCTGGCCCGGATTCTGATCTTGCTGCTTCGACATTTGGGGGAACTCCCTAGTTGGACCTCAGAGGAGAGACAACGGCCGGGATTCAGTTTGGTTGCTTTGCGGAACCCGGTTCCTCGCACCTGCGGAACCGAAATGACATCCGTAGCGAAATGACCTCTGTACAAGCCTTTGTGTCGAGGCATGGCCAGTTGCAGCCACCAGTTCCCTCCTGTTACAAAACGAGAAGAATGCTTAGGGGCTGCCGGGGCCCGAGAAGAAACTCAATCACACTTTCTCTCGAAGAGCTCCCTTTGAGCCGCGTCAGGTTTGGTAACGGCAGCCCATGGATTATTTCGCCCAGCAGCTCATCAACGGTCTCGTTCTGGGCTCGATCTACGGCCTGATCGCCATCGGCTATACGATGGTCTACGGCATCGTCGGCATGATCAATTTCGCCCATGGCGATGTCTTCATGATCGGCGGCTTCATCGCCCTGATCACCTTCCTGATCCTGATCTCGCTCGGCCTGACCGCGATCCCGGTGATCCTGCTGGTGGTGCTGCTGGTGTCGATGGCGATCACCGCGCTCTACGGCTGGACCATCGAACGCATCGCCTACCGGCCCCTGCGTCATTCCTTCCGCCTCGCCCCGATGCTGTCGGCGATCGGCATGTCCTTCGTGCTGACCAATTACTCGCAGGTGGCGCAGGGCGCCCGCGTCAAGCCGATCCCGCCCTTCATCACCGGCGGCTATACGCTGCACGAAAGTGCGGACGGCTTTGTGATCCAGCTCTCCAACATCCAGATCATGGTGGTTCTCACCACCATCGTGCTGCTTGGGATCTTCACCTGGCTGGTGTCGCGCACCCGGCTCGGCCGCGACATGCGCGCCTGCGAGCAGGACCAGACCATGGCGGCGCTGCTCGGCGTCAACGTCGACCGCACCATCTCCATGACCTTCGTGATCGGCGCAGCGCTCGCCGCGGTCGCGGGCCTGATGTACCTGCTCTATTACGGCCTGGTGGATTTCTTCATGGGCTTCGTCGCCGGCATCAAGGCGTTCACCGCGGCTGTGCTCGGCGGCATTGGCTCGCTGCCTGGCGCCATGCTGGGCGGTCTCGCGATCGGCCTCATCGAGACGTTCTGGTCGGCCTATTTCTCGGTCGAGTACAAGGACGTCGCGGCGTTCTCGATCCTGATCGTCGTGCTGATCTTCATGCCGACCGGCCTGCTCGGCCGTCCCGAAGTCGAAAAAGTCTGACGGTCGCCGCGTGACAATTCTCTCGAGCAATACGGCCAAACCTGCAACGGACATCCCCGCTCTGCTGAAGACGGCCTTCGTCAACGCCCTGATCGCGCTGGTGCTGTTCTCGCTGATGGTCGGCGTCCGCACCGAAGCGGGTTCCGACGGCCAGCTCACCTATTGGACCCGCTTCGGCGAGGTCGCCTCCCTCGTTGCCGCCGTGTTCGGCGGCTCGATCGTGCTCGGGCTGTTGCGACAGTGGATCGGGTCCAGCGGCACCGACAAGCTGGTGCCGCCGGCTGTACGCAGCGGCATGTCGTTTCTGGGCCGCTACCTGGCGCCCGCACTTCTGATCTTCACGGTGCTTGTGCCGGTGATCTTCTATGACCAGCGCTATATCCTCGATCTCGCGATCCTCGTGCTCACCTATGTGATGCTGGGCTGGGGGCTGAATGTCGTGGTCGGGCTCGCCGGCCTGCTCGACCTCGGCTACGTCGCCTTCTATGCGGTCGGCGCCTATTCCTACGCGCTGCTCGCCACCAATTTCGGCTGGTCGTTCTGGGTCTGCCTGCCGCTTGCCGGCATCCTCGCCGCGTTCTGGGGCGTGCTGCTCGGCTTCCCCGTACTGCGCCTGCGCGGCGACTATCTCGCCATCGTGACGCTCGCCTTCGGCGAGATCATCCGCCTCGTCATCATCAACTGGCAGAGCCTCACCGGCGGCCCCAACGGCGTCTCCAGCATTCCCCGCCCCTCGTTCTTCGGCATCCCGCTGGACAACAGCGACAACGGGCTCGCCGCCAGGCTCGGCATCGAATATTCGCCGACCCAGCGCATCGTCTTCCTGTTCTACCTGATCCTGGCGCTTGCGCTGCTCACCAACTGGGTGACGATCCGGCTGCGCCGCCTGCCGATCGGCCGCGCCTGGGAGGCCTTGCGCGAGGACGAGGTCGCCTGCCGCGCGCTCGGCATCAACACCACGACCACCAAGCTCACGGCGTTCGCGACCGGCGCCATGTTCGGCGGCTTTGCCGGTGCGTTCTTCGCGACGCGCCAGGGCTTCATCAGTCCGGAATCCTTCACCTTCCAGGAATCGGCGCTGGTGCTCGCCATCGTCGTGCTCGGCGGCATGGGCTCGCAGCTCGGCGTCGCGCTCGCCGCGCTCGCCATGATCGGCGGCTTCGAGCTGTTCCGCAGCCTCGAGACCTACCGCATGCTGGTGTTCGGCATGGCCATGGTGCTGATCATGATCTGGCGGCCGCGCGGCCTGATCGGCCATCGCGCGCCGACCGTGTATCTGACCAAGGCGCAGGCGATCTCTTCCGACCTCGTGAAGGAAGGGCACGGATGAGCGCCGACAAGATTAGCGACAAGATTCTTGGCGTCGACCGGCTGACCATGCGCTTCGGTGGCATCGTCGCCGTGCAGGACCTGTCGTTTGCGGCCGAACGGAAGAAGATTACCGCGCTGATCGGACCGAACGGCGCCGGCAAGACCACCGTGTTCAACTGCATCACCGGCTTCTACAAGCCGAGCGGCGGCGCCATTCGCCTCACCCATGACGACGGCAAGGTGATTGCGCTGGAGCGGCTGAACGATTTCCGCATCGCCAAGCAGGCCAAGGTGGCGCGCACCTTCCAGAACATCCGCCTGTTTCCCGGCATGACCGCGCTGGAAAACCTGATGGTGGCACAGCACAACGCGTTGATGCGCGCCTCCGGCTTCACTTTTCTCGGCCTCATCGGCGCGCCCGGCTACCGCGACGCCGAAAAGCGCGCGATCGACCTCGCCACCGACTGGCTGAAGCGGGTCAATCTGCTCGACCGCGCCGACGATGCCGCCGGCAATTTCGCCTATGGCGACCAGCGCCGGCTCGAGATCGCGCGCGCGATGTGCACCGAGCCCGCGCTTTTATGCCTGGACGAGCCCGCCGCGGGTCTCAACGCGCGCGAGAGCGCCGCCTTGAGCGAGCTCCTGCTCTCGATCCGCAACGAGCTCGGCACCTCGATCCTGCTGATCGAGCACGACATGTCGGTCGTGATGGAGATCTCCGACCACATCGTGGTGATGGACCATGGCGTCAAGATCGCGGAAGGCTCTCCGCGCGAGATCCGCGACGATCCCAAGGTGATCGCCGCCTATCTCGGCACCGACGAGGAAGAGGCCGTGGCGGTGATGGAGAGCGGGTCGTGACGTCGGCGTCCACTCCCCTGCTCTCGATCCGGGGCCTGCGCGCCGCCTACGGCAAGATCGAGGCGCTAAAGGGCGTCGATGTCGAGATCAGCGCCGGCGAGATCGTCGCGCTGATCGGCGCCAACGGCGCCGGCAAGTCCACGCTGATGATGACGATCTTCGGCAAGCCGCGCGCCCGCGCCGGCCATATCCTGTACGAAGGCCGCGACATCACCGACGTTCCCACGCATGAGATCGCCCATTTGCGCATCGCGCAATCGCCGGAAGGCCGCCGCATCTTCCCGCGCATGAGCGTCGCGGAAAACCTCCAGATGGGGGCGGATGCCACCGGATGCACCGACGCCGAACGCGAGGCCACGCTGCAACGCGTCTTCACGCTGTTCCCGCGGCTGAAGGAGCGCTACGCCCAGCGCGGTGGAACGCTGTCCGGCGGCGAGCAGCAGATGCTGGCAATCGGCCGCGCCCTGATGAGCCGCCCCCGCCTGCTTCTGCTCGACGAGCCCTCGCTCGGGCTGGCGCCGCTGATCGCGCGCCAGATTTTCGATGCGATCCGCACCCTGAACCGCCAGGACGGCCTGACGGTCCTGATCGTCGAGCAGAACGCCAACCATGCGCTGAAGCTCGCCCATCGCGGTTACGTCATGGTCAACGGCCTGATCACGCTGGCCGGGACCGGCGCCGAGTTGTTGCAGCGCCCCGAGATTCGCGCCGCCTACCTGGAAGGCGGCCGGCACGGCTGAGGTTGCCCGACGGCGGAGCCCGTGCGGCCGAATGTGGCGAGATATCTCCGCCAATGCCCGTATTTTGCCGGTGACTTCTCCCGAGATTCATTCGAGAATGGCGCCGGTTTGGACCGGGCGTATCCGGCAACTTCCACAGGCGACCACCCGCGAGGTATCTCATGAAATCACTGAAGCTCATCGGTCTGGCATTCGGCGCGTCGATCGCGCTATCGAGCGCGGCGTTCGCGCAGGATGTCACCGTCGCAGTCGCAGGCCCGATGACCGGCGGAGAGTCCGCCTTCGGCCGCCAGATGAAGAACGGCGCCGAGATGGCCGTGGCTGACATCAACGCCGCCGGCGGCGTCAACGGCAAGAAGCTCGCGCTCAACGTCGAGGACGATGCCTGCGATCCGAAGCAGGCGCGCTCGATCGCCGAGAAGATCGCCGGCGCGAAAATCCCGTTCGTGGCCGGGCACTATTGCTCGTCGTCGTCGATCCCCGCCTCCGAAGCCTATGCCGACGGCAACGTGCTCCAGATTACCCCCGCCTCGACCAATCCGAAGTTCACCGATAGCGGACTCTGGAACGTGGCGCGCGTCTGCGGCCGTGACGACCAGCAGGGCCTGGTCGCGGCGCAGTACATCGCCAAGAACTACAAGGGCAAGAACATCGCGATCCTCAACGACAAGACCACCTACGGCAAGGGTCTCGCCGACGAGACCAAGAAGGCGCTCAACAAGGCCGGCATCACCGAGAAGATGTACGAGTCCTACAACAAGGGCGACAAGGACTTCAACGCGATCGTCTCGCGCCTGAAGCGCGACAACATCGACCTCGTCTATGTCGGCGGTTATCATCAGGAGAGCGGCCTGATCCTGCGCCAGATGCGTGACCAGGGCCTCAAGACGATCCTGATGGCCGGCGATGCGCTCGCCGACAAGGAGTACGCCTCCATCACCGGTCCGGCCGGCGAAGGCACGCTGTTCACCTTCGGCCCCGATCCGCGCAACAAGCCGACCGCGAAGAAGATCGTCGACGCCTTCAAGGCCAAGAACATCGACCCCGAGGGCTATACGCTCTACACCTACGCGGCGATGCAGGTCTGGTCGCAGGCGGCAAAGAAGGCCGGCACCACGGACGCCAAGAAGGTCATGGCGGCGATCAAGGCCGGCAAGTGGGACACCGTGATCGGCCCGATCGAGTATGACGCCAAGGGCGACATCAAGCAGCTCGACTATGTCGTCTACAAATGGGACGCCAAGGGCGGCTACGCCGAGATCAAGGGCAACGGCACCTAAGACAGGATGCCTGACCTTTTAACCGGATCAATCCAACGCCCCGGTTCGCCGGGGCGTTTTCTTTCGCCGTGCGGTCACACGGCTGCGGAGAGTTCGCCGCCCGCCGCAGCCTGGGCCTTGTGGAGCGCTTGCAGGAGATCGTTCGGCCGAAATGGCTTTTGCAGGCATACCACGTCGGCCAGACCAGGCGCCTCGCCCATGAAATCCAGCGCGGTCATGCCGGAGACCGCGACGATCGGGAACCCGGGAACTCGCTCGCGAATGGCCGCCATGACGTCAACGCCGCTGGTGTCGGCCAGGAAAATATCGACGATCGCGGCATCGAAAGCGCCCTCGCTGAAGGCTTTCAGGCCCGCTGCGCCGCTCTCGGCTTCGACGACGTCAAAGCGGTTGACCCGAAGCACGATCGCGACCATGGCGCGGACCTCCTTCTGGTCGTCGACAACGAGAACACGGCGCATGGGAACAACTCCCGGATACGTATCATTATTTGGTTCAATTCACCGCAAGTGCCCGGCAAGGCAGTATGGGTCTGTCCCGGTAAATCACCTCTTACCAGCTACCTGTTCCAAGTCCCACCCCAAGTTAAATAAGCTGTAACCTTCGGTTGAGTCGCATGCGCTTTCTGTCAGGATGCGCGCCCGGAGCGGGCTACCATGCGGGTAGCGGCTTCCCGGCCGGAAGAGATTGACGTAGGAGGTCATCATGCCGGCTTACGAGAGATCGACGTGCTAGCGCCTAACGACCGAAGCACATTCCTGTCGACCTTGCCGGCTACGCGAAGCGATCGCAGGGCTGCGTTGGCGATCGTCGGCATCTCCGCGATCCTGTTCGCACTGGCGGTACCGTTTGCGGGCTTGCCGCTCGCGCAGGTGCCGGCCTTCGTGGCGAGCTACCAGTCGGCGCTCGCGGTCAGCGACATCATCACCGCCGTTTTGCTGCTGTCGCAGTTCGCCGTGCTGCGCAGCCGCGCGCTGCTGCTGCTGTCGATCGGCTATATGTTCACGGCGGGCGCCGCGGTGACCCACGCCCTCACCTTCCCCGGGCTGTTCGCCCCGGCCGGATTGTTCGGTGCAGGCCCGCAGACCACCGTCTGGCTCTACATGATCTGGCACGCCGGTTTCCCGCTGTTCGTGCTGGCCTATGCCTGGCTCAAGGACGGCAACGGCGGCAACAGGGTTGCGGGCGCGACGGCTCCCGCGATCGCACTTTCCGTCGCCGGCGTGTTCGTCGCGTTGACCGTCTTCGCCTGGCTGGTGACTGCGCAGCACGGCCTGCTACCGGTCCTGCTCAAGGACGGCCACTACACCCCCACCATGATCGGCGTGGTGTCGTTCGTGTGGTCCCTGAGCTTCGCGGCGCTGGTCACGCTGTGGTTTCGCAAGCCGCACACGGTGATCGACGTCTGGCTCATGGTCACGATGTGCGCCTGGCTGTTCGACATCGCGCTGTCGGCGATCGTCAACGTCGCGCGTTTCGACCTCGGTTTCTATGCCGGCCGTCTCTACGGCCTCTTTGCGTCGAGTTTCGTGCTCGCGGTGCTGCTCATCGAGAACGTGCGGCTCCAGGCCAACACGGCAGGCATGGTCGGCGCGCTGCAGCGGCAGTCGAGCTCGGAGCGGAACTATTATGCCGAGCGCGAGCGGCTGTTCAGCGCCGTCGTCGAGTCCTCCAACGACGCCATCATCACGAAGTCGCTCGACGGCACCATCACGTCCTGGAACAAGGCGGCAGAGCACGTCTTCGGCTACTCCGCCAGCGAGGCGATCGGCCGCCAGGTCGATATCATCATGCCCGAGGGGCAGCGCGAGGAAGTCGCCGAAATGCTGGCCCGCACCCGCAACGGCGAGGTCATCGACCAGCACGAGACCGTGCGGCTGCACAAGAGTGGCCAGCCGATCGACGTCCTGCTGAGCCAGGTCCCGCTGCGATCGACCGACGGCAAGATCATCGGCGCCTCCAAGGTCGCTCGCGACATCACCGAGCGGAAGCGGGCGGAATCCGCCCTCAACCGCGAGATCGAGGAGCGCCAGCGCATCTTCGAGACCTCGCAGGACCTGATCCTCGTGACGGACGGTTACGGCAATTTCATCCAGATCAGCCCGAGCGTGAAGGACATCCTCGGGTACAAGCCGGAGGACATGATCGGGCACAGCGCCATCGAGTTCATTCACCCCGATGACCTCGACAACACCCGCAGCGAGATGCGCGCGGCGCGGCGTGGCGCGGTCAAGCGCAGCTTCGAGGCGCGCTACTACCACTACGACGGTCACGAGGTGACGCTGAACTGGATGGGCACCTGGTCGGAGCCTGTGAAGCGCCATTTCTTCATCGGCCGCGACCTCACCGAGAAGCAGGCCGCGGAGGCCCAGCTCAGGCAGGTCCAGAAAATGGACTCCATCGGCCAGCTGACCGGCGGCGTCGCCCACGATTTCAACAACGTGCTGACCGTCATCACCGGCACGATCGGCATCCTCGCGGATGCGGTGGCCGACCGTCCTGAGCTCGCCGCCATCACCAAGCTGATCGACGACGCCGCCGAGCGCGGCGCGCAACTGACCAAGCACCTGCTCGCCTTTGCCCGCAAGCAGCCGCTCCAGCCGCGCGAGATCGACGTCAATGCGCTGGCGCTCGAGGCCGCCAAGCTGCTGCACCCGACCCTCGGCGAGCAGATCACCATCATGCCGCAGCTCACCGAGGATGCCTGGCCGGCGCTGGTCGACCCGGGCCAGCTTTCCACCGCGATCCTCAATCTCGCGCTGAACGCGCGCGACGCCATGCCGGACGGCGGCACGCTGGTGCTGGAGACCCGCAACATCTTCCTCGACGACGGCTATGCCAGCATGAATCCCGACGTCGTCGCCGGCAGCTATGTGATGATCGCGGTCAGCGACACCGGCACCGGCATTCCACCGGACCTGATGGAGCGGGTGTTCGACCCGTTCTTCACCACCAAGGAGGTCGGCAAGGGCACCGGGCTCGGGCTCAGCATGGTGTTCGGCTTCGTCAAGCAGTCCGGCGGCCACATCAAGATCTACAGCGAGGAAGGCCACGGCACGAGCGTGAAGATCTACCTGCCGCGCTCGAGCGGCGTGCAGGAGAGCGAGTACGAGTCGCTCCAGAACGTGCCCATCGCCGGCGGCGACGAGAAGATCCTGATCGTCGAGGACGACGCGCTGGTACGGCAATATGTCGTGACCCAGATCAAGAGCCTCGGCTATGCCGCGCTCGAGGCCGCCAACGCGGCCGAAGCCCTCACCATCATCGATGCCGACAAGGGCATCGACCTGCTCTTCACCGACATCATCATGCCGGGCCACATGAACGGCCGCCAGCTCGCGGACGAGGCGGTGCGGCGGCGTCCCGACCTGAAGACGCTGTTCACCTCGGGCTACACCGAGAACGCCATCGTCCATCACGGCCGGCTCGATTCCGGCGTGCTGCTGCTGGCCAAGCCCTACCGCAAATCCGAGCTCGCCAAGATGCTCAGGACGGCGCTGGCGAGTTGAGCGCGCGGCATCGGTGCGCTATCGCTGATGCCTGAAGCGCATGGAGTGCCGGCCTTGAATAATCTGCTTACCGATATCGCCGGCGTCCGCGTCGGCCATGCCGAGGATGCGAAAGTCGCCTCCGGCACGACAGCGATCATCTTCGATGCCCCGGCGGTCGCGGCGATCGACGTGCGCGGCGGCGGGCCCGGCACGCGCGAGGATGCGCTGCTCGACCTTGCCAGCACAGTCGAGCGCGTCGATGCGATTGCGCTGTCCGGCGGCTCCGCCTTCGGCATCGAGGCCGGCGGCGGCGTCCAGGCCTGGCTTGCCGAACAGGGCCGCGGCTTCCGGATTCGCGAGGCGGTGATCCCGATCGTGCCGGGCGCCATCGTGTTCGACCTGCTCAACGGCGGTGACAAGGCCTGGGGTCGCTTCGCGCCCTATCGCGATCTCGGTTACGCGGCAGCTGTGGCCGCGGGCCACGATTTCGCGCTGGGCAGCGTCGGCGCGGGCCTCGGCTGCACCACTGCGACCTTCAAGGGCGGGCTCGGCTCGGCTTCAGCGGTCTTGCCCAACGGCATCAAGGTCGCCGCCATCGTGGTCGTCAACGCGGTCGGCAGCGCAACCGTCGGCGAGGGACCGTGGTTCTGGGCGGCGCCGTTCGAGGAGAACGGCGAGTTCGGCGGGCGCGGCCTGCCAGCCAAGTTCACGCCTGACATGCTGGCGATGCGCATCAAGGGCGGCCCCGCCGCGAGCGCGCGCGAGAACACCACGATCGGCGCCGTCGTCACCGATGCGACGCTGACCAAGGCCCAGGCCAAGCGGCTTGCGATGATCGCGCACACCGGATTTGCCCGCGCCATCTATCCGGTGCATGCCCCGACCGACGGCGACGTGCTGTTTGCGGCTGCGACCTGCGAGAAGCCGATCGAGCCGCTGGTCGGCCTCACCGAGCTCGGCACTGTCGCCGCCAACGTGGTCGCGCGCGCGATCGCGCGCGGCGTGTACAGCGCAACGGCGCTGCCGTTTGCGGGAGCATTACCGGCGTGGAAGGACCGCTTCGGCGCGTAAGGGGCACGCGCCTCTCGCCACATATCGCGCGTCATCGCCCGGCGAAGACCGGGCGATCCAGTATTCCAGAGGCAGTTGTGATTGAACCGAGAAGCCGCGGCGTACTGGATGCCCCGGTCCCGGCTCCGCCAAGGCTACGCCGGGGCCACAAGGGTGCTCGGCCGCCGAAG